>NZ_KV811060.1:20638-33627 GCF_001812975.1 Rothia sp. HMSC073B08
CCCCGCCGATGCGTGTGCATCGGCGGGCGAACTATATGCCGTGATTAGGCCGAGAGCTTTGCGCGGCCCTTACCGCGGCGGTTCGACAGAATCGCGCGGCCTGCACGGGTACGCATACGCAGACGGAAGCCGTGCTTCTTAGCGCGACGGCGGTTGTTCGGCTGGAAAGTACGCTTGCTCATACTTTGTCTCCTTGATTTTTGCGGTTCGTGCCCTCACGGGTATCGGAACCGTACGCTTCTTGGTGCACGGAGGTACCGCGACTATTCGCAGTAGGCGGTGCACACACAACAGCACAACTTTAGAAGAGTGGAGGGCGTAAATCAAGTTCTTGGGGTGTTTTTCCGCGTGATTCCGGGCTCGTTTGTGGCGTGGAGGCGGTGATTGCGGCGGGTGTACAGGCTGTGGAGACGCTACATGCTCTTGGGGCGTAAACCTGGGGATATTTATGGCAGCAGGATATCCACCATGGTGCATATCCCACCCAAACCCCCTACTATCGGTGAGTTATCCACATCCTTGAGCTTTTGGAGTTTTCCGCTAAATATCAGGGAAGAAGACCTGTTATGCACTTAAATCCACCGCTTATCCACCCCTGTAATTACAAGTTTTCCACCGTGTGGAAAACTCTTGTGGATAACTTTCTCCCTCTGTGTATTAAGCGGGTAGAATCTTAATGACCTCGCGGTGGTTTCCGGCATGATTTCTTTACTGCACCACCGCTTCACATCGAGTGAAAGTAAAGAATTCCATGACCGACTCCCTTCAGGCGCGCTGGGCGCATCTGCTCTCCATTCTTGCCGCCGATCCGGCGGTGACGGCACGTCAGCGCGGTTTCGTGAATCTTGCGCAGCCTCAGGGATTGATGGGTTCTTCTCGCCTCATCATTGAGGTTCCGAATAAGCTCACCCGTGCGGTCTTTGAGGAGCAGATTAGCGCTTCGTTCCGTGCGGCTCTGCACGAGGTGTTTGGCCCGTCGACCACCGCGCTTTTCGATGTGAATGAGTCGATGATTCCGGTTGAACCTGCAAGTCAGGACGTTTTCCATGGTGAGCGCGAGGTTCCTGTCGAGCACCAGCCCGCCCCTTCGGTAGCGGCGGCTTCTGCGCATCCTGAGGCGCCCGCCGGTTCGCGCGCTTTTGAGTACTACACCGAGCCACATCCGGGCCCCGATCACTACGAGGTTCCTGCCGATGAGCAGGTCACCCGCCCCTCCCTGCAGGCTCTGGAGGCGGAGCGTGCCGGTTTCCCCTCCGCTCAGCAGCCCGCTCCGGCGGCTCCTGCCGCAGGTGCGCCTCGCGAATATCCGGCACCCCTGCCCACTTTCGTTCCGGAGGCCCCGGCGGTACCGGAGTCTCAGCAGGTGCATCCGCATGAAGACCCGGAAAACGCACCGACGTGGGATAGCTCTGCCCGACTGAACCCGAACTATACCTTCGATACCTTCGTGATTGGCCAGTCCAACCGCTTTGCGCACGCGAGCGCTTTCGCGGTGGCTGAGCAGCCCGGCATTGTCTACAACCCGCTCTTCATCTACGGCGGTTCGGGTCTGGGCAAGACTCACCTGTTGCACGCAATCGGCCACTACACCAAGTACCTGTACCCGAACCTACGCGTGCGCTACGTGAATTCTGAGGAGTTCACGAACGATTTCATCAACTCGATTCGCGACGATGAGGGCTCCTCGTTCAAGCAGATTTACCGCAATGTCGACGTTCTGCTGATTGACGATATCCAGTTCTTGGCGGGTAAAGAGGCGACGATGGAGGAGTTCTTCCATACCTTCAACGCCCTGTACAACCACCAGAAGCAGATCGTGATTACCTCTGATTTGCCGCCGAAGCAGCTGACCGGTTTCGCTGAGCGTATGCGTTCGCGTTTCGGTTCGGGCCTGAACGTGGATGTGCAGCCTCCGGAGCTGGAGACCCGTATCGCGATTCTGCGGAAGAAAGCTCAGAACGAGATTCTGCCGGTGCGCGATGACGTCATGGAATACATTGCTTCCCATGTCACGGCGAATATTCGCGAGTTGGAGGGTGCTCTGATTCGTGCGAGCGCTGCCGCCTCGATGAAGAAGCCGCCGGAGCCCATTACCCTGGCTGAGGCTGAGACCTATCTGAAGGATTTGCTCTCTGATACCGGTGGTGCGGAGATTACATCGGCGCTGGTTTTGGCGACGGTGGCGAAGTATTTTGATGTGTCCATTGAGGATATGCAGTCGAAGTCTCGCACCCGTACGCTCACGAATGCGCGCCAGGTGGCGATGTATCTTCTGCGTGAGCTGACCGAGATGTCTCTGCCGCGTATTGGCAACGATCTGGGCGGCCGCGACCATACGACGGTGATGCACGCGGTGCGTAAGGTGAGCGCGCAGATGGCGGAGCGTCAGACGATTTTCAACCAGGTTACTGAGCTGACGAATTTGATCCGCCAGGAGCAGCGCGCCGCCGGCTAGAAGTGCTTTTGTCCCTGTCCCGTAGCTTATTTTGCGTCTTGACTAGGTGTTTTATAGGTTTCGGGGCGGGGATTTCGCGTTGGTTCCAAGGATTTTAGTGACTCGAAAAGCTGGATTTTCGGGGTGTGGATAAGCTGTGCTTTAACTCATGCGTTCGTGTGGACGTTAAGTGCATGAATATTCAAAAGGTGTGGAATCAAGGAAATGCATAAATATCCATACACAATGCATCCTCCGTGCAGGGTGGATTCTTCCACTTAATGTCCACAGGCTACTTCCGCGTCATTGCAGGCAAGGAAGGGGTTTTCCACCGTTTCCACAAGCGTTAACAATACTACTGTACTTAAAGAAAAAATCCTCCCCATAACAAATAGTTCTGCTCGACCGGCCGGCCTGGTTCAGGTTTTTCTGTATACCCCTGCTGAAAGCGTAGATTTTCGCGGATTTGGGTCGTTGCTGCATGCTCTCTCTTGGGTTGGGTTTAGAAAAGAAACCAACACTGAACCACTGCCTAGTTCGAACCTGTTTTCGAGTGGGTTTGCTACATCTTCCGCCTCTCTTTGTAATTACAAAAATACAGCGACCTCGCATGCCTCATCTCACCCGTTTTTTCGCTGCAGAACTGACCTTCGAGTCTCTGTGTAATTACAAAATCCGGTAGGATGGATAGACGCGCGCGCGGAAGATTCACTGCGCACCAGAGCACGCGATATCTCCGGCTCTATCGCCCAAAGCTTTACGTGCGCCCCAAAATGACTCTCCAATTCCGTGAAAGGCGCCTTCTCGATGAAATTCACCGTTGAACGCGATGTCCTTGCCGAAGCAGTCGGCTGGACGGCACGCTCACTTCCGCTGCGTCCCACCTCCCCCGTACTCAACGGTCTGCTGATTACCGCCTCCGCAGGTGAGGTCAGCATCGCAAGCTTCGATCACGAGACCAGCGCCCGCCAGGTCATTGCAGCCGATGTTGAAGCAGAAGGCGTTTGCCTGGTTCCCGGCAAGATCCTGGCAGAAATTTGCCGCTCCCTGCCGAACGCACCCGTCGAGTTCACCGCAGATGAGTCCGTGATTCGTATTCACTGCCGTTCCGCTAACTTCCAGCTGGCTGGCATGCCGGTCGTGGATTACCCCGAGCTTCCCGAACTGCCCGAAATTTCCGGTACCGTGGACGGCGCCGAATTCGCTGAGGCCGTCAAGCAGGTTCAGATTGCGGTGTCCAAGGACGAGACCCTGCCGCTGCTGACCGGTATCCGCGTGGAAATCAACGGTGACACCATGACCCTGCTCGCCACCGACCGCTACCGCCTGGCTATGCGCGAGATCAAGTGGAACCCGGTCAACCCCGAGGTTCAGGCGGCTGTGCTGCTGAAGGCTAAGACCGTCTCTGAGGTGGGTAGCACCCTCTCCGGTTCCGGTGAGCTGTCTATTGCTCTGCCCGCCGCAGGTGAGCTGATTGGCTTCGCCGCTGGCACCCGTCGCACCACCAGCGTTCTGATGGACGGCGACTACCCCAACATCCGTGCCCTGTTCCCCGAGCAGACCCCGATTCACGCGGTGGTTCGCACCTCCGACCTGGCTGAGGCTGCTCGCCGTATCTCCCTCGTGGCGGAGCGCAACACTCCCCTGCGTCTGAAGTTCACTCAGGGTTCGGTCGCTATTGATGCCGGCCGCGGTGATGAGGCTCAGGCTTCCGAGACTCTGCAGGCGCACCTGTCCGGTGATGACATCACCGTTGCGTACAACCCCGCCTATCTCTCGGATGGTTTGAAGGTTTTCGGTACTGAGTTCGTTCGTTTCTCCTTCACCGATGCGCCGAAGCCTGCCGTAATTTCCGGTCAGGATGAGCCTCTGGCTGAGGATGACCGCAACTACCGTTACCTGCTGATGCCGGTTCGCCTGCCGTCGAACTAGTTTCAGCGTCGCTACCCCGCACGTCTTTCGGTGCCCTATGCATCGTGGGTATGTGCGGGGTTGCGCTGTTTTTTCTGTGCTCATCCGTGCGGAAAACCACAGTATTTTGGCCTGCGCACTGTGCCCGCCAGCTGGCGCTGTGAACCCCTGCGACCCCGTATGTGAAACCCCGTGAAAGGAGCTGCTCCGGTGTATATTGACCATATTTCGTTGTTGGATTACCGTACCTACGCCCTGCTGAGCCTGCCTCTTTCGGCGGGAGTTACGGTGTTTCTGGGCTCTAATGGTGTGGGGAAAACCAATATTGTTGAGGCAATCGACTATGCGGCGTCGCTCTCTTCGCACCGTGTGAGCCATGACGGGCCGCTGGTTCGAGCGGGTGCTTCGCGCGCCTATATTCGCACCCGTACGGTGCGCGGTTCGCAGCAGACAGTGACCGAGTTTGAGATTGCTCCGGGGCAGAGTAATCGGGTGCGCATTAATCGTGCCGCGCCAGTGCGCGCCAAGGAGGCGCTGGGTATTGCCCGCACGGTGCTGTTTTCCCCGGAGGATCTGCAACTGGTGAAGGGGGATCCCGCCGGTCGTCGTCGTTTTGTGGATGATTTGGCCAGCTCTTTGCGTCCGGTGGTCTCCGGGTACCGTAGCGAGTATGAGCGGATTTTGCGGCAACGTAATTCGTTGCTGAAATCCATGCAGCGTAAGGCGCGGGACGAGAACGCTTTGAGTACCCTGTCGGTCTGGGATGAGCAGCTGTCGACCCTGGGCGCTCAGCTGCTTTCTGCGCGTTTTCGTCTGTTGCAGCGTTTTTTGCCGCAGCTTCGCCGCGCCTACGCGGGGCTGACGGACGGCTCTAAAGAGGTCGGTTTCAACTATGAGTCGACTGTTTTTTCGAGCATGGGTGAACGCTCTATCGAGCATGCGGCGCTGATGCGCATTGAGGACCTCAAGGAGGCTTTGATGCGCGGTTTTGCGGAGCGTCGGCGCGATGAGATTGAGCGCGGCGTGACCCTGGTGGGTCCGCATCGTGAGGATATTACCCTGCTGCTCGGTGGTATGCCGGTGAAGCATTTTGCCTCGCACGGCGAGAGCTGGTCTTTTGCGCTGGCGCTGAAACTGGCGTCCTGGTTTGTGCATGTTGAGGATGATTCCTCGGCGGGTTCTTCGCCGATTCTGATTCTTGATGATGTGTTTGCGGAGCTTGATTCTGCGCGCCGCCACCGCCTGGGTGCGATGGTTGCCGACGCGGAGCAGGTACTGATTACCTGTGCGGTGCTTAGCGATATTCCGGAGGAGCTGGGCGACTACCGCCTGGTGTCGGTGACGGCGGGGCACGCCGAGTATGTGCAGCCTGCCGCTGGTCCTGCCACCGACTCTGTCACTGACTCTGCGGGGCAGTCGAACTCGACCGTTTCTGCACTCGCGGAGGGTGACGGCGATGAGTAACCCCGTCCGCCCTCAAAACCATGTTTCACGTGAAACATTCGGTGAATTCGCGGAACCGCAGTTTGCGGAGCCTCAAAACCCGTACGAGGTTGACGGCGTGGGTGAGTTCTACCGTGACGAGGTGGACGCCCCCTCCGCCCTACTGACCCGTATGCGAGTGGCGGCTCAAGAACGCGGCGAGGCGCCCCTGAATGCCTTCTCTGCGAATAAAATCATGCGCGATTTTGGTGCGGTCATGTCTGGAACCGCCTCGAAGAAGAAATCCCGGCGAGCGCAGGGGTGGGACCCTCGAGTCATGGGTGGCTATAGCGGCCCAGGAGAGAGCTCTCGCGACCCCAAACCCCTCGGTGGCATCGTCAGTGCCCTGATTCGTTCTCGCGGCTGGAAAGAGCCCGTGGCAGTCTCTAGCGTGCTGGCTCGCTGGGCTGAGCTCGTGGGCCCTGAAATTGCGGCGCACACCCGCCCCATCAGCTTCGAAAACTCCATTGTTGAAGTCCAGTGCGACTCTACCGCCTGGACGACTCAGCTGCGCCTGATGCACGGACACCTCATCGAACTTTTCCGCCGTGAACTGGGTGATGGTGTCGTGGCTCAGGTTCGCGTGCTGGGTCCAAACAACGGACGCTGGAATCAGCGAGGCTATCGGCGTGCCACCGGTATGCGCGGGGTACGCGACACCTACGGGTAGGCGTATCATGTTACCGCTTTGCAACACCTTCGACGGGAAAACTGAGATTTTTGGGGCACGTTGCATAAAACGTGCCCCTTTTCTGCTCCTCATGATTTTCTGCACGCCATGAAAGCTTTAGAATCGCCGGCAACCCCCACGAAGTGGTGAACCGTATCCCCTACCTCAAAAGGGGGTTGAGGCACTCTAAACCGCCTTTGCGGGCTTTTGAGCGGGTGGTAGTGCCCAAAAAAGCTCAATATGTGACGCTTGTAGATGGTTTTATGCTCTCTTGCTCGGTAAAATAAAAGAGACAATGCGTAAAGTGTGCCCACCTATGGGTACCACCGGCACCGCGGGTTGTGCAGGCACCTTCTTGTGCCCTCTGTGAGGCGTTCTAGGCTCCGCTCTTGGCTGCCCGTAGCTTTCCTTTGCCGGTTGCATCATCTACTCAAGGAGTTCTGCCTCGTGGCATCTGAACAGAATGCATCTGAACAGCAGCATGAATACGGTGCATCCGATATTACCGTGCTGGAAGGTCTGGAAGCGGTTCGTAAGCGCCCCGGCATGTACATTGGCTCGACCACTGAGCGCGGTCTGCACCACCTGGTCTACGAGGTCGTAGATAACTCGGTCGACGAAGCGCTCGCCGGCTACGCCTCCAAAATTGACGTGACCATCCAGGCTGATGGTGCTGTTCGCGTAGAGGATGACGGTCGCGGTATTCCCGTGGATGAGCACCCCACCGAGCACAAGTCCACTGTTGAGGTCGTCATGACCGTGCTGCACGCTGGCGGTAAGTTTGGCGGTGGCGGCTACTCCGTTTCCGGTGGTCTGCACGGTGTGGGTATCTCCGTGGTGAACGCGCTGTCCACCCGCGTGATTACCGAGGTGCACCGCCAGGGCTACGCATGGCATATTTCCTTCTCCAACGGTGGTGTGCCGGATGGTCCCCTGCGCAAGGGTGAACCGTCCGATAAGACCGGCACTATCCAGACTTTCTACCCGGACCCAGAGATTTTCGAGACCGTCGAGTTCGACTTTGAGACTCTGCGCGCCCGTTTCCAGCAGATGGCGTTCCTGAACAAGGGCCTGACTATCACCCTGACCGATGAGCGCGAGAAGTTCGTCGGTGACGAGGTTGCTGAAGAGAGCGAGAAGAAGGAAAACATCCTCAACCGCGTGCGCGCGAACGCTGAGGGTTTCACGACTGTCACCTACCGTTACGACAACGGTCTGTTCGACTACGTACACTTCCTCAACGCAGGCGCGAAGACCATCGTGAACGAGGAGATTGTCTCCTTCGAAGCCGAAGACACTGAGCGCAATATGAGCCTGGAAGTGGCGATGCAGTGGACCGGCGCCTACAAGGAATCCGTCTACTCGTACGCGAACACGATTAACACCCACGAGGGCGGTACTCACGAAGAGGGTTTCCGTGCCGCTCTGACCTCGCTGGTGAACCGTTACGCGCGTGAGAACAAGCTGTTGCGCGATAAGGACGATAACCTCACCGGTGAAGACGTGCGTGAGGGCCTGACCGCGGTGATTTCGATTAAGATTTCCGAGCCGCAGTTCGAGGGTCAGACCAAGACCAAGCTGGGTAACTCGGAGGCTAAGTCCTTCACCCAGCGTGAGGTGAACGATCACCTCGGCGACTGGTTCGGTCGTAACCCCGCGGTGGCGAAGGATATTGTGCGCCGCGCGATCACCGCCGCTCAGGCGCGTATTGCAGCCCGTAAGGCACGCGAGACGACCCGCCGTAAGGGCCTGTTGGAGACCAGCTCCATGCCCGGTAAGCTCAAGGACTGCTCCTCGAAGGACCCGTCGATCTCTGAGATTTACCTGGTGGAGGGTGACTCTGCGGGTGGTTCGGCTGTTCAGGGTCGCAACCCGAACACTCAGGCTATTCTGCCGCTGCGCGGTAAGATCCTGAACGTTGAGCGCGCTCGCCTGGACCGTGCCCTGTCCAACGCTGAAATTCAGGCGATGATTACCGCTTTCGGTACCGGCATTGGTGACGACTTCGATATTGAGAAGGCACGCTACCACAAGATCGTTCTGATGGCGGATGCGGACGTCGATGGCCAGCATATTACGACTCTGCTACTGACTCTGCTCTTCCGCTTTATGCGTCCGCTGATTGAGGCGGGTTATGTGTACCTGGCTCAGCCGCCGTTGTACCGCATCAAGTGGTCGAACGCTCCGCACGATTATGTGTACTCGGACGCTGAGCGTGATGAGGCTCTGGCTCGTGGTGCTGCGAAGAACCTGCGCCTGCCCAAGGATAACGGTATTCAGCGTTACAAGGGTCTGGGCGAGATGGACTACACCGAGCTGTGGGACACCACCATGGATCCGGCTCGCCGCACCCTGCTGCAGGTGAAGATGGAAGATGCAGCGGCGGCTGACCAGATCTTCTCTGTTCTGATGGGCGAGGACGTTGAGGCTCGCCGTGAGTTTATCCAGCAGAACGCAAAGGACATTCGATTCCTCGATATCTAGCCCGAATCAATATATACCCTACGGGCAATATACCAGTCGGGGTATATATTGATTGAGCTATTAATTTAATGAGAAAGTTATGAGCGAAGAACACCAGAATGAGACTACCAAAGCTGACGTTGTCAGCAATGGTGGCGCTGAAAGCGTAGACCACCACGGTCACATTGAACAGGTGGACCTGCAGACTGAAATGCAGCGTTCCTACCTGGACTACGCAATGGCGGTTATTATTGGCCGCGCCCTGCCGGATGTGCGTGATGGTCTCAAGCCCGTGCACCGCCGCGTGATCTACGCGATGTACGACGGCGGCTACCGCCCGGACCGATCCTTCAATAAGTGCGCCCGCGTGGTTGGCGACGTGATGGGTCAGTTCCACCCCCACGGCGATATCGCTATCTACGACACTCTGGTGCGTCTGATTCAGAGCTGGATTATGCGTTACCCGCTGGCTCTGGGTCAGGGTAACTTCGGCTCCCCCGGTAACGACGGTGCTGCAGCGCCTCGATACACTGAGACCAAGATGGCTCCCATTGCCCTTGAGATGGTGCGTGACATCAACGAAGACACCGTTGATTTCCAGCCCAACTATGACGGCAAGTCCCTGGAGCCTACCGTTCTGCCCGCGCGCATCCCGAACCTGCTGGTCAACGGTTCTTCGGGTATTGCTGTGGGTATGGCGACCAATATTCCGCCGCATAACCTGCGTGAGGTTGCCGAGGGTGTGGAGTGGTTCCTGAAGAACCCGCACGCCACCAATGAGGAGCTGCTGAACGCTCTGATGGCGCGCATTAAGGGCCCCGACTTCCCGACAGGTGCACAGATTCTGGGTACCAAGGGCATTGAGGATGCGTACCGTACTGGCCGTGGCTCTATCACCATGCGCGCGGTGGTCAACGTGGAGGAAATCCACGGTCGCACCTGCCTGGTGGTTACCGAGCTGCCGTACCAGGCGAACCCGGATAACCTGGCGATTAAGATTGCTGAGCTCATCAAGGACGGTAAGGTCACCGGCATCGCGGATCTGCGCGATGAGACTTCGGGTCGTACCGGTCAGCGTCTGGTGATTGTGCTCAAGCGCGATGCTTCCCCGAAGGTTGTGCTGAACAACCTGTACAAGCACACCCAGCTGCAGGAGAACTTCTCCGCAAACATGCTCGCCATTGTTGATGGTGTGCCGCGCACCCTGTCCCTGGATGCGTTTGTGCGTCACTGGGTGGATCACCAGATGGACGTTATCGTTCGTCGTACCCGTTACCGTCTGCGTCAGGCGGAGGAAGAGGCGCACATCCTGCGTGGCCTGCTGAAGGCTCTGGATGCTCTGGATGAGGTTATTGCCCTGATTCGCCGCTCCCCCACCGCTGATGAGGCGCGTAGCGGCCTGATGGAGTTCCTGCAGATTGATGAGGCTCAGGCTCAGGCAATTCTGAACATGCAGCTGCGTCGTCTGGCTGCCCTGGAGCGTCAGAAGATTCAGGATCGTCACGATGAGCTGATGCGCATGATCGCTGAGTACAACGCGATTATTGCTTCGGAGACTCGCCAGCGCGAGATTATCTCTGAGGAGCTGGGTGAGATTGTGAACCGCTACGGCGATGAGCGTCGCACCCAGATTATGTACGGCTACAACGGCGACATGTCCATGGAAGACCTCATCCCCGAGGAGGAGGTCGTGGTGACGATTACTCGCGGCGGCTACATTAAGCGCACCCGAAGTGATCAGTACCGTAGCCAGCACCGTGGTGGTAAGGGCATTAAGGGTGCCTCGCTGCGCGGTGATGACGTGGTGGAGCACTTCTTTGTGACCACTACGCACAGCTGGATTCTGTTCTTCACGAACTTGGGTCGCGTGTACCGTGCGAAGGGTTATGAGCTGCAGGAAGCCGGTCGTGACGCGAAGGGCCAGCACATTGCGAACCTGCTGGAGTTCCAGGGCGGTGAGCATATTGCTCAGGTCATGGAGCTGAAGAGCTATGAGGATGCTGAGTACCTGGTGCTTGCTACTCGCGGCGGCATGGTGAAGAAGAGCCGCCTGAGCGATTACGATACGAACCGTACTGCCGGCCTGATTGCGATTAACCTGCGTGAGGGCGATGAGGTTGTTTCGGCGTTCACCGTTTCGGATAAGGACGATATTCTGCTGGTGTCGCGTAACGGTATGTCGCTGCGCTTCCATGCTGATGATGCGTCGTTGCGCCCGATGGGTCGTTCGACCTCCGGTGTGACCGGTATGAAGTTCCGTGAGGGCGATGAGCTGATTTCTGCGAATGTGGTTACTGAGGGCTCCTTCGTCTTCGTGGTCACTGAGGGTGGTTACGCGAAGCGTACGAGCGTGGATGAGTACCGCGTGCAGGGCCGTAACGGCTTCGGCATTAAGGTTGCTAAGCTAGTTGAGGATCGTGGCGCCCTGGTGGGTGGCCTCATTGTGGATGAAGAGGACGAGGTGCTGGTGGTTATGGCCAGCGGCAAGGTCGTTCGTTCGAACGTGAATGAGGTTCCTGCGAAGGGACGCGATACTATGGGTGTTATCTTTGCAAAGCCCGGTAAGGGCGATTCTATTATTGGTGTTGCACGCAACCAGGATCGTCAGCTGGATGATAGCGACGATGAAACCACTGAGAACACCGAGGCTTCGGAGTCTTCTGAGGCGCCCGGTACGGACAACGAGGGTGAAGCGGCGGCTGCCGATCTCACCGCTACTGGAGGTAACTAATGAGCAGCACTCCCGCGAGCTCCTCTCCTGCGTCGGCACAGCGTTCGGCGTCGGCTGGTGCATCTAAGTCTTCGGGTGCGGCTAAGGCTGGCGCGCGTCGCCCGGCTCAGGCACGTTCGGGCCAGGCTCGTCCTGGCGGTACCGCTAAGCGTCCTGCTGGCAAGCGCCCTGTGAACGCTAAGCGTCCGACCGGTTCGCGCCGTCAGTTGGTGCGTCCGGCGCCGCGTTCGAAGATTCGTCGCGCGCGTCTGGTGGTTCAGAAGGTTGATACGTGGTCGGTGGCTAAGCTGATCTTCCTGCTGTCTATTGCTTTGGGCATTGTGACTGTGGTGGCTTCGGTGATTCTGTGGCTGTTCCTGCAGGCTTCTGGTGCGTTTACCGGTGTGAACCAGCTGATTAGCTCTCTGGGTACTGGTTCGACCACTGTGGATATTTCGCAGATGATTTCGCTGGGTCAGGTTGCTTTGGTGACTACTATTTTTGCTGTGGTCAACACTGTGGTCTTTACTCTGCTGGGTATGATTGGCGCGATTCTGTACAACCTGGCTGCGAAGCTGGTTGGTGGCGTGACCTTGACTCTGAGCGATGAGTCCTAGTTTGTAGCTTTTTGAGCTTTGTGTGCGGGCGGTTCTGTCTCTGGTGGAGGCGGTGCCGCCCGTTCTGCATGCCCCGCTCTGTATGCTTGGGAACCCCCAATATTAAAGTGTGATGCAGAACATGCTTTTTTGATTTGGTGTTACCTTCAAATACCTGTATAGTTATATCTCGTTCTACGGAAGAAATTCCGCAGAGGGAGGGCGTATAGCTCAGACGGTTAGAGCGCTTCGCTGATAACGAAGAGGTCCCAAGTTCGATTCTTGGTACGCCCACTCCACACTATGAAAGGCAATAATGAAGAAATTATTGATTCTTGCTGTTCTTTCGTGTGTCACTGCGATGGTCCTGAAAAAGTACCAGAGCAATGAAGTCGTGAAGGCTTGGAAAAATAACTAAACAGTGGTTTCCGCTGAGACGGGGGCGTGGCGCAATTGGTAGCGCATCTGCTTTGCAAGCAGAGGGTTAGGGGTTCGAGTCCCCTCGCCTCCACTTTCCGGTGATTATAGCAAGAGGGAAACGCCTGGTTCCATTCCGAACCCAGAAGCTAAGACTCTTCGCGCCGATGGTACTGCACTTTTGTGGGTGTGGGAGAGTAGGTCATCGCCGGTTTATTTTTGAAAAAGGCCCCGTATCGAAAGATACGGGGTCTTTTGTTGTATTCGCCAAAGTTGTTGTATCTGCTGATGTGATGCGGGGGGGGG
>NZ_KV811060.1:33727-100208 GCF_001812975.1 Rothia sp. HMSC073B08
GGGGGGGGGGGTAGATGCGAATACCTCGCGAAGCTGATGTGCTGCGTGCGCCGCGGGTATAGATTCAATTCTTCGTGATATTCGAATGCGCACGGCTGTAGGAAACCCCTACTGTGGAGAATGTGCTCCGCAGAAAGCCCAGCGCCGTAAAAACCCACAGGAGTATCCCGTGCGGGTAGCTTGGTGGCCCAAATGAGGTCTGAATAATAAAGGTGTGTCACAAAAAGAAAGCTGGGAGGTTCCTGAAAGTGAACACTTGGTGAACACACTTTAGCCTCTTGATGGATATAATCACCCCTCTCCCCCGCACTCTCGCATAAGCCACATAAACCAACTTAAGCATTCCGATAGGTGCACCCTTTTTTCCGCGGAATATCGGGAGATTTTCCCCTGAAATATGGGCTCTATAGTAAAACCCTCACGGAAACCCGCTCAATACTGTGGGTTTATCTGTTATTTCGTGTTAATTCGGAATACTTTAGATTTCGTGAAAACCGACAGATAATTTTCTTGTGACTACAGAACTCATTATTCTCGTGATCGTGGTGCTTACCGCACTCGCCTTCGACTTTACGAATGGCTTCCACGACACCGGTAACGCGATGGCAACCTCCATTGCCACCGGTGCACTGAAGCCTAAGACCGCCGTGGCGCTGTCTGCGTCCCTGAACCTTGTCGGCGCGTTCCTCTCTGTTGAGGTGGCACGCTCGGTTGGTAGCGGCATCGTGAACCTGGATCGTATCGATGTAACAACGGATGGCCCGGCGCTGATGCTTATCGTCTTTACCGGCCTGGTTGGCGGTATCCTCTGGAATGTTTTGACCTGGCTTCTGGGTCTTCCCTCCTCCTCGTCGCACGCTCTGTTTGGTGGCCTGATTGGTTCGGCTATTGTCGCGATCGGCTTTGACGGCGTGCAGTGGATGGGCGTTCTGTCCAAGATTATTGTTCCCGCGGTCCTCTCCCCCGTCATTGCGGCTATTGTGGCGGCAACCGGCACTTGGCTGGTATACCGTATTGCTGCCCCGGTGGCTGACGACCGTAAGCACGGCGGCTTCCGTAAAGGACAGGTTGCGACCGCATCCCTGATGTCTCTGGCGCACGGTACTAACGATGCGCAGAAGACCATGGGCGTGATCTTCCTGGCTCTGGTTGCCTCGGGCACTCTGAGCAACGATGACGCGATCCCCCTGTGGGTGAAGGCTTCCTGCGCTATCGCTATTGCTCTGGGTACTTACCTGGGTGGCTGGCGCATTATCCGCACCCTCGGTAAGGGTATCGTTGAGGTAGACACCCCGCAGGGTGTTGCTGCTGATGGTGCATCCGCCGCGATTATTCTGACCTCCTCCCACTTCGGTATGGCACTGTCCACCACTCACGTGGCATCCGGTTCGATTCTGGGTAGTGGCCTGGGCCGTAAGGGTGCTGAGGTTCGCTGGTCTGTTGCTGGCCGCATGGTGGTTGCTTGGCTGATTACTCTGCCGGCTGCCGCAATTGTGGGTGCTCTGACCTGGCTGATTGGTCACGGCCTGAACGCTCTGACCGGCACCCAGTTCGTTGGCGAAATGACCGTGTTCGCTCTGCTGGTGATCTTCTGCTTCCTGATGTGGCGTCATTCCCAGAAGGACAACATTGACGCTTCGAACGTGACTGGCGACTGGGATGAAAAGGAAGGCGCTGCAGTCACCAGCGCTGAGGCATCCGCAGAAGCCCAGACCCTTGCTACTGAGAAGGCAGGTTCGTAGTCGTGGAATATCTGATGGACATTGTGAACAAGGTTATTCCGGTGCTGATTGCCGGTTTGTTCTTTGGCGCGGGCCTTCCGGCGCTCTATGCGCTGGGTCTGCGTATGCTGGCTGGTCGTACCGAGTACACCGCGGACGGCAAGCTCGTTGAAATTGAGCCTCCGGGAACGGCGGCGAAGATTGCTGCGTTCTGCATTTTTGCTATTATCGTAGCAATCGTAATCATCGGTATTCTCTGGGTCGCTAAGGACTTTATCGACCACACTTTCGGCTGGAATATCTTCGGCGTAACCGGTGGAGGCCACTAATCCCGTGAACACTAAATTGCATATGATGACTGCTTCGAAGGAGGGGCTCGATGCCTGATAAGAGCATGATCTCTCGAGTAATCGACTGGCTGAGCGTCGGGTATCCCAAGGATGTTCCGGTGCAGGACCGCGCGGCAGTGATGGCTATTTTGAAGATGCGTCTGACCGATGAGCAGCTGCAGGAAGTTGTTCGCCAGCTCATGCAGTCCCGTGCTGCCCGTGGTGAGGCGTACGTGAGTGACCAGCGCATTAATGAGTACATTCGTCGAGTGGTGGATCATACCCCGACCCCGCAGGATATTGACCGCGTCGCTAAGATTCTTGGTGCGCACGGCTTCCTGATTGCGGAGAACCATGTGAATGAGGACGCCGAGCCTACGGCTGGCGGTACCGAGTACGTGACCTACGATGATCCGACGACCGGTGAGATTCGTATCGCTGAGTTGGCTGCCGAGTCGGCTAATATTCCGGCTCCGAACGCTACTGCTGCGCAGGACGACTAAATAGCCTGCTGTGAGAGGTGAAAACTCTCATGAATCTTGTGACCTATGGGGTGGACTCAAGTCCACCCCATAGGTTTTCTTTATGCCCTTCGAATGCTGCGCCGCGGGTTGTCAGCTCACCCATAGGTGTGGGCGGTATTCTAGAGAGACTCACTCCCTCAAACTAATGGCGGGCTTTGTGCTCGCCCTACATCATGGAGATTCTGTGTCTTCTTCACCTACTCCTGAACCCGAGAACTCTCACTTTACGTCCGCTCAAGAAGCCTCTCAGAGCTCTTCTGAGGCGGCATCGATTGCTGCGGAGGACTCTGTTGCTCAGACCCCCTCTACCCGCGTAGATGCCGCTAAAGAGGCTATTGCCGGGCAGGCGCGCCGCCTCGTGGTGCCCCGCCGTTCCCTGCTTCTGACTGGCGGAGTGGTTGCCGCCGCCGGGGTGCTCGCCGCAATGCCGCAGATTGCGGCAACCGGAGTGCTGGGTGAGGATGCGGCGGTGGTGGTTTCGACCGAGAAGCTGCTGGCGCGCCGTGAGCGTCTGATTCGTGAAAATATCGATACCCGCTACCTGAAGATTGAGTCGCTGGGGCGTATCTATGTGGGTCAGGGGCGTAGTGAACAGGACCTGCGCCTGGTGGGTTCTTTCTCCCTCACGGAGGCGGCGCAGGCCGATTTGGCGGCGGCGGCTACGGCTCTGACGAACCTGTCTGTCTACGGTTCTCTGCACCGGCTGAGCGTCACCTATGGCGGTGTGGACTCGGTGAATGACCCGCAGAATGTTGCTAATACGGTGACGGATGCGCCGGTGAGCCCACTGCGAGTCAATGATTCGGCGACTTTGAAAGAAGAGCAGTGGCTGAAGGTGCTGACCGCTAATGCGACGTTGGGAACTAACGCGAGCTACGCGCAGGTGGGTTTGCTCGCGGATGAGCTGCGCCTGAATGCCGTCGTGATTGATGAGAACTATGAGTCCCTGTTGAAGCGTTTCCGTGCGCTAGCTGAGCTGGATCTGAAAAACGAGCGGGTGCAGCAGATTCACCTGAATATTCAGTTGGCTCCGGAGAAGGCGCTGAGTCTGCCTTCGGGTGCGCAGTCGAAGATTTCGGTGAGTGTTGCCGAGTCTTCGCGTGTGGCAACGGTTGCTGATGTGCTGTCGAAGGCTGCCACGAAGAAGGAACTGAAGACTTTGGCGTCGTTCTCGCTGGTGTGGAATGCCCGTGAAAAATATCCCTCGGCGAGCCAGTGGGATGGGTTCAAGTTGGGCTTCACGGCGCCGGAGTCGAAGGAGGAGTCCGCGAAGGAGGCGCAACGTACCGCGATTCGTAAATATCTGCAGGAAGTGAGTGGTCCGCTGCAGGCTCTGACGAAGCGGGAGGCGACAGTGCCGGGTGAGGTGATTACCTAAGCCCCCTCATACCTAATCCCCTCAGGGGTGTGATGGGTCTAACTAAAAAAATGTGCCTGGGGATTTGGTGAAGTCGCAAAAGGTGTTATAGACTAGTAAAGCACCGCGGGGGCGTGGCGCAATTGGTAGCGCATCTGCTTTGCAAGCAGAGGGTTAGGGGTTCGAGTCCCCTCGCCTCCACTTTCCGGTGATTATAGCAAGAGGGAAACGCCTGGTTCCATTCCGAACCCAGAAGCTAAGACTCTTCGCGCCGATGGTACTGCACTTTTGTGGGTGTGGGAGAGTAGGTCATCGCCGGTTTATTTTTGAACCGAGAACCCCATGTCGAAAGACATGGGGTTCTTTGTATATCCGGGTACGTCAGGGTATATCCGGGCATGTCAGGGAACTACCGCAGGGGGCACCCCGGGGTATATGCACGGGGAGATTCAGCGCTCTACCTGTAGCATCTGTAGCGCCTCCTCTCTCCCCTTTCCTCCCCCCATAAAGAACAAACAATAGCCGCCCGCCAGAGTAAAACTCTTGGCGGGCGGCTATCTTTCATAAAGCGCTCCCTCGCGCCGCTAGCGGCGCCTCAGAAAGCTATCTTAGATCCCCTGAGAGAAGAAGAAGATACGGGAACGCTTATGCGTTCTTCCAGGGGTCCTCCACGGGACGAGCTGCGTTGTAGGCTGCGGCGCCTGCAACACCCAGAGCAACCAGCAGACCCAGGAACGCCAGGCCCTTACGGGGGCGCTTGCCGCCGTTACGCTCAATACGAGCCAGTTCCTTCTCAGCGGCACGAACAGTCTTTGCGGTAGCCTTACGAGCCTTCTTCAGGGCCTTCTTGTTGCCGGTCAGCTTCTCAGCGAACATCTCAGCGGTCTTGCCTTCCAGCGCGGACTCAACAGCAGCCAGAGAAGAGACAATAGTCTGAGCCTTAGCAGCCTTGCGTGCCTTACGCTTCTTGCAGCAGAACATGGGGTGACCTCCATCGGTTGAAATGCGCCAGCAGCCAGAAAACGCCGCCGCGCGCGTAGTGTTCACCTCTCAGGATATTCAATTCCCGCCCAAAAAGCCCGCCCAACGGTGCGCCCGGGGCGAAAAAACATGTTAGATGGCGAATGAGCGCCGCCCCGTGCCACAATAGAGCCATGAGTAATGCAACTGCTAAGGCAACTATCCACACTAACTACGGTGACATCGTCGTCGATCTCTTCGGCAACCACGCACCGCTGACTGTTGAAAACTTCATCGGCCTGGCTGACGGCTCCCGTCAGTGGAAGCACCCCCGCACCGGTGAAATCATGAACACCCCCCTGTACAAGGACGTCGTGTTCCACCGCATCATCAAGGACTTCATGATTCAGGGTGGCGACCCCCTGGGCATGGGCGTTGGCGGCCCCGGCTACCAGTTCAAGGACGAGATTCACCCCGAGCTCTCCTTCTCCAAGCCCTACCTGCTGGCAATGGCTAACGCAGGCCCCGGCACCAACGGTTCTCAGTTCTTCATCACCACCGTTGAGACCCCCTGGCTGAACGGCCGCCACACCATCTTCGGTGAGGTCACCGACGAGGCATCCAAGAAGGTTGTTGACGCTATTGAGAGCGTTGAGACCGGCTTCCAGGACCGCCCGGTCAAGGACGTTGTCATCTCCTCGATCGACATCGAAAAGCTCTAATAAACCCCATCGGAAGGCTCATACGAGCATTCTGCTGAAGGTGTTGAGAAAACACGTATAGTTCAGGGGCCCGCCAGGATTCTTCCGGTGGGCCCCTGTGCTTATATGCCCACGCGCGCCATCCCCCGCACACCACCCCGGTTGATCCGGTACACAACCCCTGGAGGTTCAGTGGAGAACTTTCCCAACTACGCAGGCTACGGGCAGACCCCCACCGTCTGTGTCAACCACCCCAACCGCGTTAGCTACGCCCAGTGCAAGCGTTGCAACCGCACCGTCTGCGGCGAATGCCAGGTAGCACTGGATGTGGGCATGGTCTGCCCCGACTGCTACCGCGACCTCACCGGCGGCAGCTCGAAAGCACAAGGTTCGAAGGCAAAAGGCTCGTTCCTGGCGCGCCACTGGCACATTACGTACACGCTCATTCTGATTAACGTCGCGATGTACGGTCTGCAGCAGATCATTCCCAATGAATGGGTGGTTAGGCATGGCAACATCTGGTGGCCCTACGTCCAGCACGGCGAGTACTACCGCATCATCACCTACGGTTTTCTGCATATGCAGAATGACCCGATGCACCTGGTGTGGAACATGATTAACCTCTTCATCTACGGTGTGTCCCTCGAACGCATGATGGGGCGCTGGAAGTTCCTTGTGGTGTACCTGGGCTCTATCATCTTTGGTGCCCTCGGCGTGTACGTGCTGGCTCCTGGAACGAGCGTGGTGGGTGCCTCCGGTGGCCTATTCGGCCTCATGGGCTCGTTCTTGACCCTGCTGATCATCAGGAAGCAGAAGGACACCGCACGAGTGTTCGTCATGATTACTGCCCCGAACATCATTTATAGCATTATGACCCCGTCGAATATCTCCCACGCATGCCATGCGGGTGGTTTTGTCGGTGGTGTGCTGTTGACACTGCTGTTTGTCCCGCTTGTGGATAAGCCCGAGCCTCCTCAGCAGCAGAGCCCGCAGCAATGGCAAAACGGCAGGTACTAAGCCTGAAAATACGTGAAAAATCTTCGGAAAATCCGGCACGAAAATCTTTGGAGAGGCAGTGGAGAACTTTCCCAACTACATGAATTACGGGCAGAGCCCCACGGTCTGCGTCAACCACCCCGACCGCGTTAGCTACGCCCAGTGTGGGCGCTGCAACCGCACCGTCTGC
This sequence comes from Rothia sp. HMSC073B08, assembly GCF_001812975.1. Taxonomy (NCBI): domain Bacteria; kingdom Bacillati; phylum Actinomycetota; class Actinomycetes; order Micrococcales; family Micrococcaceae; genus Rothia; species Rothia sp. HMSC073B08. Next base: position 40,506 of record NZ_KV811060.1, read on the forward strand.
GGCGAATGCCAGACGGCGCAGGGCGCGGGTGTAGTATGCCCCGACTGCTACCGTGACCTAAATGGATTCGCCTCGAGCCCGACGCGTTCCTTCATCGCCCGGCACTGGCATATTACGTACACGCTCATTCTGATTAACGTCGTGGTGTACGGTCTGCAACAGATCATTCCATTCCGTTGGGTGTACAACCTCGGCGCGATGTCGGGTCCCAGTGTTCACCGCGGTGAGTACTACCGCTTGATCACGCACGGTTTTTTGCACTCGCAGAATGACCCGATGCACCTGGTGTGGAACATGATTTACCTCTTCATCTTCGGTGTATCTCTCGAACGAATGATGGGGCGGTGGAAATTCCTCTTTGTATATATGGCGGCTACCGTAGGTGCCGGCTGCAGTGTGTACCTCTTCACCTACTACCGTGGTGCCGTGGGCGCATCAGGCGGTGTGTACGGCCTCTACGGCGCGTTCTTCGTCCTTCTGCTTCTTCGGAAGCAGAAGGATACTGCACGCCTCTTTATTCTGCTCATGGGTATTGACGTTGTGCAGAGCCTCTTCCACCCGAATATTTCTCACGCGGGACACTTTGGCGGCTTTGTCGGTGGCGCGCTCGCGACCCTACTGATTATCCCGTTCGTGAAGAAACCCGAGTCCTCGAATCCGCCGCCGCAGAGCCCGCAGCAGTGGCTCAACGGCAGGTATTAAGCCTGGAAAACCGCGGAAATCCGGTGCAGAGACACGTTATCCACAGCAGTTTTCCACACTGTGTATAACTACATTCGTGTAATTCCACGAGTGTGAGTACATGTTAAAAACCTGTGGATACAGGCTAAAACAACCGAATTACACGGGGTGAATTACACGGGTGTAAGAGTTTTCCCCAGATTTCTCCACAGATGTGGAAAACCTTAAATACCAGGGTGTGTGTAATTACAAAAAATTCCGGTGCTACGCACCAACAAAAAGTGCCCGGAAGGATCAACCTTCCGGGCACTTTCACGTATCGAGCCCCTTACGGGGCAAAGAAGCAGCGGGTGCGAACCTAGTTCGCCTGAGCCTCCGCCTCCTCAACCTCCTCGGGGGTGAGCTCCACACCGGTGTACAGGCGGAACTGCTCAGCGGCCTGCAGAGCAATCACCTCACCGCCGTGAATAACTTCCTTACCCGCCGCACGAGCCGCACGAACCAGCGGAGTCTCAACAGGCATCGCCACCACGTCAAAGACCACCTGCGCCTCAGCAATAGCCTCCTGCGGGTAGGACAGCTCCTCGCTCTCCTCACCGCCAGCCATGCCAATCGGGGTCACGTTCACCAGAATCGGCGCTCGCAGGTTGCCCACCTCCGGTGCCCAGGCGTACTCGTAACGCTCAGCCAGCGCGCGGCCGGTCTCCTCATTACGGGCAATAATCATGCCTTGCGAGAAGCCCGCATCAAAGAACGCGCCAGCCACAGCAGCCGCCATACCGCCCGAACCGCGCAGCAAGAACGGCAGAGACGGATCCACATTATGCGAACGCAGCAGGGAAGCCACCGCAATCACATCCGTGTTGTACGCCTTCAAGAAGCCGTCAGTGTTCACAATCGTGTTCACCGCACCAATAACCGCAGCCGAGTGGTCCATATCGTCCATCAGCGGGATAACAGCTTGCTTGAACGGCATAGACACCGAGCAGCCACGAATACCCAGAGCACGCACGCCGGCGATAGCACCCTCAATGTCGGTGGTGGTCATCGCCTTGTACAGGTAATCCAGACCGTGCTTCTCATACAGGTAATTGTGGAACTTAATACCGTGATTTGACGGGCGACCAGACAGAGAAATGCAGACCGTCGTATCGCGGTTCAGTGCCGGGCGAGCCATCTTAAGCCTCGCCGCCAGCGTCGAGAGTGTTCTGGATCAGCTTCTTCACCTTGTTGCGGCTCACCAGGTCAGCGACCACAAAGTGGGTGTCGCCGGTATCCACGGTGGGAACAACCGCGTTGCCGTCGTTGAGGGACTTCACGTGCGCCTCAGCCTGCGGATCCTCCCAAATGTTCACCCAGGTAGCGTGGTCGCCCAGCTCGCCCAGCTTAGAATCCAGAGCCTCGCAGTAGGGGCAGCCGGGGCGCCAATAAATGACGACGCCGCCATCCTTCATGACCTCGCGTGCCTTCTGCTGATCGGACTGCTGACGTTCAAACATAGTTCCTCCATAAACAGGGTGCTCCGCGGTCTCCAGGAGGCGCTAAAACCTGCCTGAGGGCGCAGCTCAATAAGTTGATGTATCAAGCATAGCCTGAGTACGTAGGTGCGGGGGAGAGGCCCTCATCGGGCGAACGCCCGCGCCGCACCCCGGCAACCCGCACAGCACTCCCGCAGAAGCCTTCACCCTGCGCCCCAGAAGCCTTCCCCCGCGCATTAACGGCATACGCCCCACACCAAGGTTGCCGGACCAATGATGCGGGGCGTATACAGTTCGCGAGAAAGCGCGAGTACTTGTGCTGAGTAAGAGTAAAAGAAGAGTGAAAACAGGCTACCAGGCGGTAACCGAAGCTGAGCAATATGCCGAGTGAGTCGGTGAGTGAAAGAACCCAGGCGGGGCAGAACGCCCCATTATTTGAGAGAGATGTTGAGTGAAAGCCGTTGAGTGAAAGCCTGTAATGCAAAACCCAGGGAAAGGCGCCCTACCCCACGAGGAAGCGAGGCAGGACGCCAATCCAAAGGAGGCTGTCGCCTTACTTGCCGAACTTCTCGGTCAGCTTGGAGACGTTCTCGGTCACGACCTCTTCAACCTTGGCAACGTGCTCGTCGGTGACGATCTCCTTGCCAGCCTTTTCGTTGATGACTTCCTGAGCCTTGTCGAGGCCCTGCTCAACGGTACCCTTGATATCGAAGCCCACGGGGGCCTCCTTTCTGCGCTTTCGCGCTCTAAAGCCTCACTCTTGGTGAGGTACCTGCCCGGGGCGGGCAGAAAACTGGAGTGTGATGCTTTGGCGGACGAAACCTGCAAGCTGGGCTTGTATGTGACGGTCGAACCCAGTGTAGATGCTATCCATATGCCGGACTATGCGCATCGAAACTTTACAGCTCACGGATTGCGTCCGTCGATAAGTGTACATACCCGCGAAGGCAAGAAAAACCACCCTCAGAAAACGTGGCGCCACTTTTGACCAATGACCAAAAAATTATGGCTTATCAGCGCGTTATTACGGGGGATGAGCGGAGGAAATTTGCAGAAACTCGCAGGAAACTTCCAGCTATGAATATTGTTCAAAACCCCGAAAAAACGCCCCTATGACACCCCGCTGATTTATGACAGACTTCAGCACCCAACCCTACAACACCGGAATATCCGTAGGAGCAGCGCCCGCAGCCCAATCATGAGACGCCGCAAAACCAGCAACCATCGGCAAAAAACGAGGCGCCGCATAGCCGCGCACAGCATACGCAGTCGCCACCGCATCCGCGGCAGCCTCCAGCTGAGAGGTCGGAATCAGCGCCATCACCGCGCCACCAAAACCACCACCCACAATACGGGCACCCAACGCGCCCCGATCCAGGCACACCTGCACCGCATCATCAATCTCAGGGCGAGAAACACGCAACTCATCACGCATTGATACAAAAGACTCCGTGAAAATACGGCCCGTCTCCTCAAACGCCGCGCAACCCAACTCATCAGCATGCTGCAACAGATAGCTCGCACGACCCACCAGAGTCATATCGTGGAACGCATGACGCACCCAACCACGCGGGAACGAACACGAACGACCCGCGTCCTCCAGAGCATCCAAGGCACGATTCACCGAAGAATCCACCAAGTCAGCACGCCACGCCTTTGCCGCACGCGCATCCATACCCGCACACGACAAATCCTCCGGTAGGGCATCACGCAAAAAACGCAGACCCAAAGCGTCAGCGCACGCCTCAGACGCCGCACGACGAGCCGCAAAACCGCCATCCGTCAGCTCATGCGGAGTGTTCGTATCGATCACCAAAAAACTCAGGCCATGCTGGGCAATATCCACCGCAACTGGCTCAATCGAAAAATCACGGAAATCAATCACCAGAGCCTGCTCCGGATACGAACGCAACGACGCCGTCTGATCCAGGCCACCCGTATGCGCGCCAGCCACCTTATTCTCAGCCGTAATACACACCTGAGCCAGACGCGCACGCAACGCATCACTATCAGCCGGGGTAGCATCCGCCTGCGGGCACTCCTCACGCACCGGACACGAGAGCTCCAACAACGCCAACGCCGTCGAACACTCCAAAGCCGCCGAAGACGACAAACCGCCACCCACCGGAACACGAGAATTAATCAGCAGGTCAGCACCAAACTCATCGGGCAGCATAATATCCCTGCCGCCCTCCTGATTCATCGCCCACGCAACACCCGCCACATAAGTGAACCAGCCCTTCAAATGACCCGGTTGAATATCGCGAATCACGACCGTGCGCTCATCGCCGGGCATCTGCAAAGAAGCCGCGCGCAACACACCATCACGACGCAACGCACCCGCCACATAGGTGCGGTACGGCAGCGGCATCGGCAGGCACGAGCCACCCAAAAAATCAATGTACTCGCCCAAAAGATTCAGGCGCCCAGGCGCAGACCACACACCATCCGGCTCATAACCATACGCAGTAATAAACTCCTCACGCACACGCGCAATCTCCGCGCTATGGTCCGGAAGAGCCGCCCACTGGGCGGTAGCGGTCATCGACATGGAACACCTCTGATAAAGCCCAACGGGGCACTAAGACATAAACAACACCCCACTCGCACCAGATACCCAACGGGCAACAGCGCAAGCACGTGTCACCTCTAGACTAAAGCAGACAACCGGCGAACATCGACTCAGCCGCCAAACCGCGCCGGTATCAGAGCGCAGCAGAGCAGCCAGCACCAACGCACGCAAAAGCCCCGCACCCCCACAAGGGGGCACGGGGCACCATACACAACTAATAAACCAAAAGAGGAACAGGCGACTTACGCATCCTGCGTATAAGGCGCTTGCACTATCATCATCGAATCAATCGCAGAAAGCAGATCCTGGCGGTAACGGTTAAACGCATTCTCAATCAGAGGAACATCGCCACTCGCCACAGCTTCCTGCGGAGAAATCAGCGGCAGAGTCTGATACTCCTCCACCAGGCTCAACGCAATATGGGTCAACAAACGAGCACGACGTAGCGCCTCCGCATGGCCTAAACCAAGAGCCTGGAACTCATGAGCCATAGCCACCACCGGCTTCAACTCACGCGGGTGCAGAGTCAAACTCAAACGCACCACCTCAGGGCACTCACGAATCGGGTACAGCAGGGAGAACAGCGTATCGCCGCGGCGAATCATCGAAGCGCGAATAGCCTCCGGATTCGCCTCAGCCTCCTCAGACATCGACTTCGGGGCACGAGCCAGAATGTAATCCGCCAACAGAATCAGAAGCTGCTGCTTATTCTTCACGTGGTAGTACAGGGCGCCGGGAGCCACGTGAAGCTCCTGAGCGAGTCGGCGCATGGAAAGGTCCGCCAAACCGTAGGTCGCCAAGACCTCGTAGGCGGTATCTAGAATCTTTTCACGGGAAAGTACCACCCTTTCATTTTAGGGTGTTCAAATCTGTAACGTGAGCAAGATGCACCCCACGGCAAACAAAAACCCCACAAATACGCGGCACAAACCCAAAAACCAATGTTGATTCTCACTCACCCGGAGCGAACGTTTCGCGTTTCACGAGCACTTTTGTCACCGAAAACCCTCCAGTACACGCAGAAAAAGGCAGACGCCCACGCTCTCGGCATAAAATCACGTCTTAAACCGCCCAAAACCGCCAAGACAGGTAAACCTCGCGGGCACACGCCCCGAAATCAGGTGTTTAATATTCGGTATGAGCAATGCATTTTCTGAACTAATCGAGCGCGCCACCGCAGGCGAAGGCCTCAACCGCGAAGAAATCCACACCCTCCTCGTGGACGGTGAAGGACAGGACTTCGCCCTCATCGAGGCAGCCTCCGTCGTGCGCCGCAACGAATTCCGCAACATGATTGCGATCCACACCGAAGATGAAGCACTCGCCGACGCACTGGGCACCCGCTCCATCGCCGTGGACTCCTACGAAGTACTGGATATCTCCCGCGATATCGACTCCGAAGAACTCGCGGCAACCATCGAACGTATTGCTGAATCCTCCGCCATCGGCGTGACCGTACTACTGCCCGAAAATGCAGTACCCATGATGCTCATGCGCGTGCTGTCCATCCTGCGCCTGGCGGCACCCGCCAAGGTCATTCACCTGCCCGAAGGCTACGAACAGTCCCTGCGCTCGCTGACTTCCCTCGCAATGCACGTGGTCAGCGCTATCACCATTACCGACGACATTGAGCAGTGGCCCATGGTCAATGAGGTGCTCAAGGCGCTGCGCCACGGCGGTATCGTCATCTCCGGCACCGGTGGCCGCGATGCCCTCGCAGGCTACCTGCGCTACCTCTCCGACCTCGGCGTGGACCTCATGGGTCACCGCGACGCACGCGGCTCCGCCTGTGGCTCGGTTGACGGCGGCGGATGCGGTTGCGGTTCGGGTGGCTGCGGTAGCCACGAGGAGCCGGCACCTTCCGCTGGTGGTTGTGGCTGCGGCTCGGGCGGATGCGGTTCCTCCGCTGAAGCTCCCGCTGAGCCTCACGGTCACTCTCACGGCGGCGGTGGCTGCTGCGGTGGCCACGATGAGCCGAAGGAAGAAAAGGGTGGATGCTGCGGCGGCCACGACGAGCCCGAGCCGGTCGTCGAAGAAGCCCCCGCTGGTGGCTGTGGCTGCGGTGCTGGCGGTTGCGGATCCAAGTAACCTGCTAGGGGTTCTTGCCCCAAGCTTTATATTCCAAATATAGAATTTTCCCCTGAATAACCTGCTGAAAAGTAAGGATATTCAGGGGAAACTCTATATTCCGTAAAGGGTATTAGGCTCAGAGGTAAACAACACCACAATAAACGCTGCAGAACCCCCATATCCGAAAAACGGAATGAACCCCTCCGGTAGAGTAGAAAGACGTAGCCGACTAATCCTAGCCGCGCGAAAGGAACAACACCGGACCAATGCTTTACCTCTCCGTTATTGTCATCATCCTGCTTGCGACCGTATTCATGGTCAGCGTCGGTGACCGACTCAACCTGCCCTGGCCGGTCATGATGACCCTGCTCGGTGCCGCCGCGCTCTTCATTCCCAACCGACCGGACCTCACCATCGACAGCGACATCATCCTGCCGATCTTCCTTCCGCCGCTACTGTGGGCCATCGGCGTTAAATTCTCCTGGGGTACTCTGCGTCGCCGCTGGAAATCCGTACTCCTCTACTCGGTCCTACTCACCACCGTCTCTGCCCTGGCGATTGCCGGCGCAACCATATGGTGGGTCCCCGGCATGACCATCGCCGTCGCCCTCGCTGTGGGTGCAGCTGACCCCGTTGCCGTGGAGGCGGTCGCCGAGCCCGTCGGCATCCCCCGTCGACTCATCGGCACCCTGCAGACCGAAGGTAGCTTCAACGACGCTATCGCAATCGTGCTCTTCCACGCCGCAATCCACTCCATGACTAGCGGCCACCATATTGACCCGCTCTCCGTTGCCAAGGACTTCGTGCTCGGCTCGATTCTCGCGGTCATTATTGGTTACATCTTCGGCTGGCTCGGCGGCTACGTGCGCCAGCGCGCCCACGACGTGGTCACCAGCAACGCCGTGACCCTCGTGATTCCCTTCGGTGCCTACCTAGCTGCTGAAAGCGTGCACGCCTCCGGCGTTATTGCCGTGGTCATCGGCGCTATCCAGTTCACCAGCACCAAGTACATGGCGGCGCTCGAAGCGGAAGAACGCCTCTCCTCCACCTCCTTCTGGCAGATCATTGAGCTGCTCATGACCGGTGTCGCCTTCGGCCTCATCGGCCTGCAGGCAAGTAGCATCATCGCCACCGCCGATCCCTCTCGTATCGCCGGTCTCTTCGGCAACGGCGCCATGGTCGCACTGGTTGCCATCCTGGTGCGCCTCATTTGGTTCACCATCGTCTGGCTCGCAGGGCGCAAGAACCCCATCCACGAGGGTGCCCCCGAAAGCTTCGCCGAAGTTATCGTCATGACCTGGTCCGGCATGCGCGGCCTCGTGACCCTGATTCTTGCCCTGTCCATCCCCGTGGTCAACGGCACCGAACAGGTACGCCAGGACGCCATCGTCATGATGCTCTCCGTACTCTTCTTCACCCTCGTGCTGCCCGGCCTGACCCTGCCCCTGCTCGTGAAGGTCCTTGGCGTGCAGGCTAACCATGAAGAAGAAACCGCCGTGCCCGAACTGCTCAAGATCGCGCAGATTGCAGCCCTCGAGGCGCTCCAGGCGGAGGCAAAGGCAACCACCGACCCCGAGACCTACGCTCGCGTGAAGGAAATGTGCTCCGCCATCACCCGCCGCGACGAAATCAGCGAGGCGCTGCCCGAAGAATACAAGCAGCACATGGAGAAGATTAAGGACAAGCGGAACGACTTCGTGCGCCTGCGCGACGCCGCCCTCGTCGCCGCACAGAACGAGGTCATTGCCGCCCAGGATCGTTACGACTCCCACGACGTGCTCCGCGTGGTGCGTAAGCTGGACATCCTGGCGCAGGCAGAAAGCATCCGCTCCTCCGGCATGTTCATTCTGCCCGCCATGACCGCTGGCGCGGTCGCCATGGAACGCTACAACCTCTGGAAGAAGCACCAGGGCACCCTGAGCACCCGCGCAATCCCCGTGGTTGAGAACGCGCCCGCCTCGCCCCTGGTCACCAACGAGGTAAGCCCCAAGTCCTAGCCGGTACCTCCGCGCACGAACACTACGTTTCTGCCCCTGCATACGCCACCGAGTGAAGCCCACTGGTCTTTAGCTCACAGGCGATAGACAGGGGCAGAAGCAGATTAAGGCTCAACTATCACCTAAAATGAGAACCGAACGTTAGCTCTCTCAAACTCACGAACACATTGAAAGTAGACATGGATTTCAAGACTCTTTCGCCTGCGTACCTGACCTCCCTCGGCGTGATTTTTTGCGGCGCGCTCTTGATTGGAACTTCCAACCCCTGGCTCCTGTGGCTCGGCTGGATTCTTCTGATTCTTGCGCTGGGTCTGAACGTCCTTGCCTTCGTGCTGTCCGTGGGTAAGGCGAAGGGCAACCCGACCCCCGCACTGGTGACCAACCTGGACGGTTTCGAATCCTCCGTGGAGAACCGTATCCGCGAGCGCTCGGAGCACCGCCGTGAAGAGCGTGAAGCTGCTGAGCATGAGGTAATCGAGCAGGAGGCAGGTGAGCACGAGGTAGCGGCGCAGGCTGAGTACGATGAACAGCACGAGCAGCAGGCACCCGCTGAAACCTCCGAGGCTGTTGAGGCTGCAGAGGTTCGTGAGGAAGAGCCCACCGAATCTCAGCCGATTGTTGCCCCCGCCCCCGGTCGCATGAGCGTTCTGCCCTCGCGCCCCCGTTCGGGTCGCACCCCCAAGCCCCGCTCCAACGCACGCTAAGGCAGGTCGGTTGTGAATACGAAGTTTTTGCTTTCCCCGGCGTACTTGGTTTCTATTGCCCTGATGCTTTCCGGCGCGGTGCTTTCCGGTGGCCGTTTCATGCTGATCGGCTGGATTCTATGCATTGTGGGCGTCTGCCTGAACGCCATGACCCTGGTCGTGCTGACGAACCGCGAGCAGCTGTACACCATGGACGCGAAGGTTGCCCGAGGCACCCGCCGCGGCTTTGATGACCGCCCCTCTGTGGTGCAGCGCCTGGACGGCAAATCCGCCGCTGACAAGGCTGAAGCGGAGCCTGCAGAAGAGCCTGCTGAAACACCCGAGAAGACCAACTAGGGGCAACCCCTAAAGGCATATAGAAACCCCCTCAGAAGTTCTCTGAGGGGGTTTCTTTATGCTTGCTGCCAAGTGGTGCTCGGGTGTCTGCCCGAACGCTTAGCCGGGTATCTGCTTGATGAGTGGGATTAGCGCTGTGCACCCAGCTTCTGCGCCGCGAAATCCGCGTACTCCTGCACGTGCGCGCGAGCCTGCTTGGTTAGTGCCTTATTCTCTTCCAGGATGCGCGCCGACTGCGCCGCCATCAACTCCAGATACTGGCGGTCGCGGGTCTTCTTCCATGCGGTGCGTGCCGCCTCCAGCTCGGCGAAATCGTTGAGCGCCTGACGCTGCATCGTGTAGCGGACCCACATGAGCACCAGAATCAGCACCAGCGGAATGAGGCACGCCCAGCTCTGCCACAGCCCGTACAGTGCCGCTGCAATGGCACCCAAAACAATCAGCACCGGGGAGATGGAGACGATGGGGGAGTCCGGGCGGTTCTTCTGGTTCTTCACGAGTGATTCACGCGCCATAGCGCGGAAGGTGTCAGAGAAGCTGGACGGGTCGTAGGACTGGGCAGAATCGGGGTGCTGGCTCTTGCCGGGCTGGGGTTTGGGGGATTTAGAGGAAGACGGGCACATAGAAACCTCACGGGGTACATGGGGAGTATCGGGAAAGCGGGTGTTTCACGTGAAACGGGGGAGTAGGCGGCGAATACGCGAGAGAGACGTGGCGAGTATGCGGAAGCGTATGCGGAAGCGGCTGGCAGATGCTCAGCGCTCGCCGCGCCTATACGCCGCCTCGGCAGCTTCTACAGGGAAGCCTCAATAAACTCGTACGCCTTATCCACACAATCGGTGGTGACGGCCTTAACCTCATTGGGGGAGTAGCTGAACGACGCCGAACGGTCAGCGTAACGGTGCATGTCGATATCGTTCCACGAATCACCAATCGTATGCACCTCATAGGAGCTACCCGGATGCTCAGCCTGCAGGTACTCCACCAGATGCTGCAGACCGGTGCCCTTCGTGCAGGCGGGCGGCACAATATCCAAGAAATCCTGGTTCTTGTGGCAGTCCACCGAATCACCAAAACACTCCAGAATCCAGGTGTACGCCGCCTCGCGGATCTGCGCATCTGGAATCCACAGGGGTACACCCACGTACTCGTGGTTCTGCAGGTCATCAGCCAGCAGGGGAGTGAACTCCGGCAGAATATTCGTCGACGAACCCACCCGGTCGCAGAGGCTGTAATCGTTATCCAGAGTCGTCGCGAACAATGCCACGCCGTCCACGGTGCTGAAATGCTCGTAGCACGCCTGCACAACACTCACCGGAAGAGGCTGATGGTAAATCACCCGGTACTCCCGGTCGGTAATCACCGCCCCCGTGTACAGCACGTGGTAATCAAAGCGGATGGCGGTCGGGTTCAACGCCAGCTGCGTGGCAAAAATGCTCTTGCCCGTGCACGAGACCGCCAGGTTACCCTCCGCCTGCCAGCGGGCAATCGCCTGCTCATTGGCAGGCTCCACGGCGCGGTTAAACAGAATCGTGCCGTCCAGGTCGAAAGCCATCAACTTGGTCATAGAAACTCCTTCGCGGGAGGGCTGCATTGCCGCGAATTGTGCGCCGCAACCGATAGAAAACGGGGGTGCCGCCGGTACTTTTAAGTGTACCGACCGCACCCCCGCCACTTGAGATATAGCCCCTGAGTCTCACGCCTTCACTGAAGGGTGAAAGGGCTCATTCCTCAGATTTTTAGAGGGCCAGGAATCCCAGGTAGGAACCGAGGATGCCCACGGCGAACAGAGCGAAAATCAACCAGATAGCGTTGACCTTCTTCTTCAGCAGCCACATGCACAGGAAGCACAGGCCCAGCGACGCAAGGCCCGGCAGCAGGTCGTTCAGCACCGACTGAACGGTCACATCCACCATCGCGCCAGCCTGGTTCTTGTAGCTGGTTAGCGGCAACGGAATGTTCACGCTCGTCCAGCGGTACACCAGCGCACCCATCACGAACAGACCCATCACGGAAGCGCCCTGAGTGATCTTCTGCAGGGTGTTACCGCCCGCCTCAGTCACAATCTGGGTACCCTTCTCGTAACCGTACTTGAAGCCGTACCAGCGGGTCGCCCAGCGAATTGCGGTCAGGCCGAAGAAGAACAGCAGCGGGCCCAGAATATTACCGGTCACCGCCAGGGAAGCACCCAGAGCAGCCAGCACAATACGTGCGGTACCCCAGTAAATCGGGTCGCCCACACCAGCCAGCGGGCCCATCAGACCCACCTTCACGTTGGTGATAGCGGCCTCGTCAATGTCCTTACCGGCTGCCTTCTCACGCTCCATTGCAGCGGTCACACCCATAATCGAGGATGCAACCCACGGCTGGGTGTTGAAGAACTCCAGGTGGCGGGTCAGCGCCTCCGCCTGGTCTTCCTTCTTGGTGTAGAAGCGCTTAATCGCCGGAATCATGGAAACCGCGAAACCGATGGACTGCATACGCTCGAAGTTAAACGAACCAAGCAGAAAAGTGGAGCGGAAGTAGGTTTCGACCTTGTCGCGCTGGGTGAGCTCGGGAACTTCAACGAGCTCGACGTTCTTGTTCTCAGTCATGATGATGCTCCTTACTCGAGCTCGTTATCGAGGTCGTTTGCTGCGGCTGCCGGTGCTACGGCGGGTGCCTCGCTCTTATGGAAGAGCGGGTTCAGCTGGGTGTACAGCAGACCCAGGCAGGCGCCCACAATACCGATAGCAACCAGGTTGAACTGTGCCTGACCGGACAGGGTTGCGACGAGGTCCTTCGCGCCTTCGGTGCCAGCAATCGAAATCGACTGGGTTGCCGGGATAGCGGCGGCGGCAATGAAGCCGAGGAAGAAGAAGGGCATGAGAGCCTTCGAACGCATCATGTTGATGACCATTGCGAAACCGACCACGGTAATCATGCCACCAGCGATACGCAGGCCAACGGTCACCTCTGTGGGAATCATGTTCAGCAGGCGGGTCAGCTCTTCGGAGCTAATCAGAGCCACAATAGCGGTCGGGATAGCCACACGCAGACCCTGCAGAGCCATACCGCTGATGTGCATCAACTCAATACCGCGGAAGTTCGCGGTCTTCGCGAAATTATCCGCCTGATGCTGGAAGAACACCGTAATGGTACGAACGAAAATGGTCAGAACCTGACCTGCTGCAGCCAGCGGCACAGCAATAGCAATACCGGTGGTGATGTCCTGGTGACCCTGAATCACAACAACAGCGGAGATGGTGGATGCCAGGGCCGAGTCGGGAGCCATAGCCGCACCGACGTTCATCCAGCCCAGTGCGATGAGCTCCAGTGCGCCACCGAGCATAATGCCGGTAGTCGGGTCACCCAGCGCAAAACCCATCAGGGTACAAGCGACCAGGGGGCGGTGGAACTGACGCTCGTCCACCACGGATGCGACGCCCGCAATGAACGCCACGAGAACAACGAGAATAAACGTCAGGGCGCTCATGCGTCCAGGCCTTTCTGCTTGAGGATCTTTTCCAAATCAACCGGGGAGTGGTTGGGCAGCTGCTGCACCGTCAGCTTCACACCGCGCTTAATGAGTTCGCGGTAGGCTTCCAGGTGCTCCTCGGAGGCGTACACTGCGTCCGAGAGCTGAACCATGCCGGTCTTGAAGGTGACGCCACCAACGTTCACTTCGTTGATCTTGACGCCTTCGTTGAGCAGTCGCACCACGTCAACGGGGGATTCTACGACGAACATGGTCTTCATACCGGTGTACTTGGGGTTGTTGTACACGCGGCCAGCCTTAGCGATGTCCAGGACATTGGTCTTCACGCTGGTCGGCGCGACCTGCAGCAGCAGGGACTTGCGCAGCTGATCGTGTGCCGCATTATCGGATGCCGCGATGAAGGTCTGCGGTGCGATATGCGGAACCCAGGTGCCTGCCACCTGACCGTGAATCAGGCGGGAGTCGATGCGGGTGAAGATAGCGTCCATGGTGCCGCCGGGAACCTGCTGAGCAACCGGAACCTCGACCACCTTGGTCTCTGCGGGCTTCGCCTCGGCGGGCTTGGCGGCTGCGGGCTGGTTCGCCTCCTGGAAGGAGCGAATACCCTTAGTGCCAGCCTTGTGCGCCTTAGCGACCAGGGACTTGAGGGTTACGTTCTTACGGCCTGCGCCGGAGATGACCTCAATAAGCATCGGTACGTTGACACCGGAGACGACGTCGACGCCCTCGCGGGTGGCTGCGAACTGCGCACCGGCGTTGTAGGGGCTACCGCCGAAGAGGTCGACCAGCAGCAGGGTTTCTTCTGCTTCAGACGCCTCAACGATGCGGGTGTACTCTTCGACGAGATCTTCGGGGCCCTGACCCGGCAGGAACGTGACCGGGTGGACGTTTTCGAAGTTACCGAGGATCATGCCGGCGGTCTTCAGCAGAGCCGGAGCCGACTCGCCGTGTGCCGCCACAATGATAGTGACCATAGTGGTCCTCTCGTGTTCGTGACATGGTGTGTAGTGGCCCCGTGAAGGGCCTCATAATTCTCAGATAGTAACACGTTGTTTTTGTGTTTTGTGGGTTTTATCTGACTTTGCACACTTTAGGTTCCTATGACATTTTTTCAAGTGTTGGAATATGGGTTTTTGATGTCAAAACACGTATTTATTGCCAGGGTGTAAAAAATTTAAACAGAACACTGAAAAAAGGTTGTCGACACGGAGGGCAATGCGTTATTTTTGCGGAATTTCAGGAATGACGGCATCTTGTACGCGGGCTGACGACGTGCTTGTTGCAGGATATTTTGACTGCGATAGTGCAAGAAAATGATTTACAAAGAAAATACCGAACAAAAAATGGGTGCACGGATCAAAAGATGTGGGATTTATAAAAAACCAACATTTTCCTGCGGTCTGTCCACAGAATGGTATTTCTGGAATATGCCGCTATAAACCGTCATTTCAAAATTTAAATCGACGCGCTAACGCGCGAAGGAAAACCCGGGAAAACGACAATTTAGTGACAGGTTGTATATATAAATAGCAACCCACCTTTAACGGCCACGTTCCGCCCGGCATCACCCCTCTAGAATCCTCACTCCCAGATTCTTCACTCCCCGATTCCCCCATCCGAACCCCTCACCGGGATTCTGAGGCGCAGATTTCGCGGCATAGAAAAAGCGACCGGGAACCCTCCCGGTCGCTTTCTATCGAACATGCGCTACGCGTTAATGCCCCACATATCCCGCGCCAGACGCGCAATATGAATCGTCAAATACGTCAACTCATCACGAGTCAGGCTCTGCTTCAGCTGCATCTGCAGTACCAACAAAACCTTCTGCGCACACGCGTAGGCACGCGGTGCATCCTCACGAAGAGCCGCCAACAAACTCGGCTGCGACACCTCATCTGCATCCTCCGCGCGATTCGCGGAGGCGCGGCTCGCCCGCACAAACAGGTACCGCAGGTGCGTCACAAAACGTGCCGCACTCATCGAATCCGGGTCGATCTTCCGCTCGTAGCTTGCCTCAATAATTTCAAAAACCTGCGCGAAAACCTCGGTCATGCGGAATGCCTGAGACATATCCGCCGTCGCAAATTGCGCGTTGACCAGGTGCAACGCCAGGGGGATAGCCTCGTTCGGGTCCAGTTCAACCTGCAGGCGCTCGCGAACCATTTCCAAAACCGTGCGGCCGTACTCCACCTCGCGCGGGTAGAGGACAGTCACCTCCGGGGCGAGCGGATACTGCACCCGCACCCCGTCACGCGCACGAACCACCGCATAGTGCAGGTGATCAGCCAGCGGAAGAATAAACGAGTTCGACAGCTCCAGTGCACCCTCGGCGCGCACCTTCGACTCCAAAAGCGTGGCAATCGACAGAATCTCCGCCGGAATCTCAGACAGAGTCATGCTCAAACGCTCACCCGACATGCCCTGCTCCGGCACAAACGTCTGCTCCACCGCAGACGGGTCAATCAGCTGACCCTTACGCTTACCAAAAGCAATGCCGCGACCAATCATCACGGACTCCTTGCCGTAATGATCCACCGTGAGGACAACATTGTTGTTATAGATACGGCTAATGCGCATGTGTCCTCCTCTGCGGGTGTCGGGGCGCCTGTGTCGGGGTGGCACACTGAAACGATAAAAGGCGATTGAGCATCACCTAAGCTACTACAAATTTTACCGAAAGATTGAACCCGTATTGAAGGGTTAACGCGCATGGTTGGGATAATGGGCGGCACGAAACTGTGCCCCAGCTGTGATACAGGCAAGCATTCCATAAGTTTGCGGCTGAAAACTGGCTCCCGACCCACCGTGAACCCTAAATCGCGATACCCTTAATCACATGAGCAGCAAAGCAACCGAAATCGCAAAGAACCTTCCCACACTAGAGCATCCGGACGGTAGCCCCATCCGCGCCCTCGTTGTTGACGATGAGGAGATGCTCAAAGAACTCGTCAGCATGGGTCTGAAAATGATCGGCTGGGATGTGCAGTCCGCAGGTGATGGTCCCTCCGCGCTCGCGATTGCCCGCGATTGGCGCCCCGACGTGCTCGTGCTGGACATTATGATGCCCGGCTTCGACGGCCTGGAGCTGCTCTCCCGTATCCGCAAGTTCTACCCCGAGGTTCCCTGCCTCTTTCTGACCGCTAAGGATTCGGTTGATAACCGTATTGAAGGCCTTGCCGCCGGTGCGGATGACTACGTGACTAAGCCCTTCTCCATGGAAGAGGTCATGATCCGTTTGCACCGCCTGGTACAGCGCTCCGGCGTTGCCGCCATTGATGATGCCGAGCTGGTCGTTGGCGACCTGGTGCTGAACCAAGACACCCGTGAGGTCACTCGCGGTGGCGAGCAGATTAACCTCACTGCAACCCAGTTCGACCTGCTGCGCTACCTCATGGAGAACGCGAAGCGCGTGGTCTCCAAGAGTCAGATTCTTGATAATGTCTGGAACTACGATTTTGGTGGTCAGGCAAATATTGTGGAGCTGTACATCTCGTACCTGCGTAAGAAGATTGATGTGGGTCGCGAACCGATGATTCACACCGTGCGCGGTGCCGGTTACGTGCTACGTCCCGCTGTCTAAGTTTATTCTCTGCTCTTCATATGGCGCGGTATAACACCCGGTTATACCGCGCCATATCAGCTATATTCCGTATTTCGAATATAGAAAGAAAGGATGCTCGTGGGCTCCTACTCACCCGGTGACCCCGCCTCCCCGGATAATGAAGCAACCCGCCCCCTACGCGCGGGTACCCCCGCACGAGGCGGTGCCGCGCCCTCCCCGGGGAACTTCTTCGTGCGCCTACGCGCCGCCTGGAAGAGCATGAGGAACCCCGAAGCATCCCCCGAAGAACTCGGGTACGTACCCCATCTGCGTTCGCGCCTTATCGCCATCCTCGTGGCAGCCCTCGGCATCGCCTGCCTCATTATTGGCCTGTCCACCTACGTGACCCTGCAGAACTCCCTCTACCAGCAGGCGCAAAGCGACCTCAAAGAAACCAGTCACCGCGTAGTGCAGCCGACCTCCCGAAACGGCAAGCGAGAAGAAGTGGACTGCAGTGACCTGCAGAAGAGCAGCTCTCTCTTTGCGCCCGGTCAGGCGTCCGGAACCATCATTACCTGTGTTGAATCCGAAGGTGCTGTGGAAATCGCCAGCAAGCTCGGTAAGGACGGCACCGTACAAACCCTCTCCGCCAACGACCAGGTAACCCTCGGAACCATGGCGCTGAACGCCACCAAAGAAGAAGTCCGAGAGGTCAAACTGGAATCCGGCCTGTACCTCATCAAAATCACCCCGAAGGCTAATAGCAGCGCCGACGCCCAGGTGGTTGGTATTCCGCTCGCCAACGTACAGCAGACCCTCACCATCTTCGTGATTGTGGTATCCCTCGGTTCCATCGCCGTGATGGTCGGCGCCGGCGTGGCGGGCTCCTACATTATTCGCGGCACCATGAAGCCCCTGGAGCGAGTCTCTGCGGTGGCAACCGATGTGGCGCACCTGGATCTGGAGGAGCACACCATCTCCTCGGCGGTGCGAGTGGATCCGCGAGATTCCGACCCGCGCACTGAAGTTGGTGCCGTAGGCTATGCCCTCAATCAGCTGCTCGATAACGTGAACTCTGCTCTGGAGGTGCGCGAACGCACCGAACATCAGATTCGCGCCTTTATTGCGGACGCCTCCCACGAGCTGCGCACGCCCCTTGCCGCCATTAAGGGGTACTCCGATATGCTCCGATGGACCGAGCCGCTCAGTGAATCCGGCCAGTCCTCCCTGGCGCGTATCGACTCGCAGACCGAACGTATGTCCCGCCTCGTGGAGGATCTTCTGACCCTTGCCCGCCTGGACGAGGGTCGCGAACCCAAGCTGGAGCAGGTTGACCTGACCGAGCTGGTGCTTGAATGCACCTCCGATATGCAGGCGGCAGCGCGCACCCACGAATGGCACCTGAACCTGCCCGACGAGCCGGTTGAGGTCGTGGCCGATCGCTCCCAGATTCAGCGCGTGATCTTGAACCTGCTCTCGAATGCCCGCAAGCACACCGATGAGGGTACGCGCGTGACTGCGGGTCTGGCCGTGGATACTGCACGCCGCGAGGCTGTGGTGACCGTGACCGATAACGGCCCGGGCATTGACCCTGACTTCTTGCCGAAGATTTTTGACCGCTTTACCCGTGCCGATAAGGCACGCTCCGGTTCGGTTGGAACCACCGGTCTGGGTCTGGCGATTGTGCAGGCGATTGTGCAGGCGCACGGCGGTTCGATTCAGGTGCAGAGCCAGCCAGGGCATACAGTCTTTACGGTGCGTCTGCCTTTGGAGGCGGCGCGCGCCTAATGCGCTTCATCTGTGGCTCGCTGAGCCGGTAGCCGGGGGAGTGTTCGAGGGGAGGGGTGTGCGCGATACGCCCCGCCCCTTTTGTTTACACTTTTGGGGTGTTTATAACGCCCTGACGTGCCAAAACACTAAATTACTTGTTGAGTAAACATTAAATCTGCACTTCAAGTTTATTGCCTTGAGTGCAAATATGTGGTGAATCTAACCCCCAAATAGTTACTCCCGGTGAAACATTGCGCGTATTGTAAAAAGCATGGCTAATCTTGTTGAATCCCCCGCAAACATCGCGGACAAGCGTTCCGCCCGCAAGGCAGAGAACCGTATCGCAATCGTTGAGGCAGCAGAATCCCTCATCCTCGAGGGCGGCTACGGCGCCCTCAACGCAGAAGCACTCGCAGAACGCGCAGGCGTCTCCCGCCGCACCATCTTCAACCACTTCGCCTCCGTAGATGACGTACTGGTCACCCGCATGAACCAGTACTTCAACCGCATCTTCGAAGAATGCGACTTCACCGTCTCCGGTGAAAACGCAAGCATGGAAGCCGAAATGCTCTCCATCGCCCGCAAGGTCTTCAAGAGCAACACCCTCGAAGAGTACATCGCACCCTTCGCGCACCTGCTCTACGCCCTCGAAATGGACAGCCCCGCGAAGTTCGAAGAATACTCGCACGTCATCCTCGAGCGCACCTACGACATCTTCCTCGAACGGTACCTCGCGGCATACCCCGACCTGCCCTACCTGCGCGTGGCAGTCTTCGCCTCCAACCTCGCCGAAACCATCGGTGAAGGCGTCTACTACTACCTCACCCGCGCCGAAGAAATGACGGTCAAGGTTGCAGCAGAAGCCCCCGAGGGCACCCACCCCGAAGCACTCGCCATTGAAGCAATGCGCCAGTGTGTCCTCGAAGCACTCGACTACCTGGGCCGTCTGGTTCAGGGCGAATTCGCAAGCTAAGCCCCCATAGCGTCAACGCTCAAACACTCTCGCTTCGGGCACCTCACCTGCAGGTGCCCGGGGCGGGGTGTTTTTTGCCTAAAAACAGGACACAGCGTTCGCCGTACAGGGCAAACCACACACCGCATTCACACGCACCCAACACCCAAACTCTTCACTCACTCAACTTCAAAGGACTGAATCATGGCTACATGGCTCTACCGCATCGGTGAAGCTGCCGCCCGCCGCGCATGGGCTGTCATCCTCACCTGGGTACTCATCGTCGCCAGTGTAGCGGGTGCCTACACCGCGTTCCACGGCAAGCTCAGCAACACCTTCACCATGCCCGGAACGCAGACCCAGCAGCTCTCCGACGAGCTCGCACAGCGCTTCCCCAGCGCCAACCGCGGCTCCGGCCAGATCATTCTCACCACCGGTGACGGCACCGCCCTCACCGAAGAGCAGAAGCAGGCATTCTCCGCCGCACTGAGCGCACTGCCCAGCGAGGTGCCCTCCGTGGATGCGGTCACCGACCCGTTCACCACCACCTCCAAGCTTGCAGAAGCGAAAACCCAGCTCGACGAGGCGCACGCCAAGATTGACGCCGCCCCCTCCCAGATCGAGGACGGCAAAAAGCAGCTGAATGCCGCCACCTCGCAGCTTGAGGACGGCAGGAAGCAGATTGCCGACAACGAGAAGAAGCTCGACGACTCGCAGGCGCAGATTAGTGCAGGTCAGGAGCAGCTCGCCTCCGCGCAGAAGCAGTTGGACGACGCGCAGGCACAGCTGAAGGATGGCTACGCCCAGGCGGAGGCGGCAGGCTCACCCGCCGCCATGATGGAGCAGCTCAACACCCAGCAGGCGCAGCTGAACGAGCAGCAGAACGCACTCAATCAGCAGCGCGATACCCTGACCGAGAGTCAGAAGCAGGTTGATGCGGGTCGCGCAGAAATCGCCTCCAAGAAGGACGAGCTGGCTGAGGGCAAGAAGAAGCTGGACGAGCAGCGCAACCAGCTGCAGAAGACCGAGAGTGAGCTGCCGGCACAGCGTGAGCAGCTGGAGCGTCAGCAGAAGCTTTACGACTTCACCTCCGGCTACCGTATGGTCTCTGAGGATCAGTCCACGGCGATTGCCACCGTCTCGTTTAAGAAGAAGATTTACGAGGTGCCGTCCGCCGAATTGCAGAAGGTCATGTCCGATATCGAGTCGGCGAACCTGCACGGGGCGACTGTCCAGTTTGATGCGAACCTGAGTGAATCCGCGCTTGGCGGCGGCTCGCACACCGGTGAGGTTGCGGGTATGGTCATCGCCTTCATCGTGCTCATGGTCATGCTCGGCACCCTCGTGGCTGCCGGTCTGCCGATTCTGATGTCTCTGGTGGGCGTGGTGGTGGGTGTGCTCGGCACGCTCTCCCTGTCCTCCGTTGTTCAGATGAGCTCCACCGCCTACACCCTGGGCCTGATGCTCGGTCTGGCGGTCGGTATCGACTATTCGCTGTTCATTCTGAACCGCTACCGCACGAACCTGCTGGACGGCATGCCGAAGGTTCAGGCGATTGCTCTGGCGAACGGCACGAGCGGTAACGCCGTGATTTTTGCGGCGAGCACCGTGATTATTGCGCTCGTGGCGCTGAGCGTGACCGGTATTCCCTTCCTGGGCGTGATGGGTAATGCCGCCGCGTTCTGCGTGGTTGTTGCCGCCCTGATCGCGGTGACGCTCACCCCGGCGGTGCTGTCCTTGGCGGGTACCAAGATCATGTCGAAGAAGCTGTGGGCTTCCATCGATACCCCGCAGAAGATTGCGGAGTGCCGCGCGCAGGATGCCGAACGCACCGAGAAACCGAACGGCTGGTTGCGCCTCGTGCTGGCGCGTCCGCTACTGACTCTGGTGGCCGGTACGCTGGCGCTGCTGGCGGTTGCCGCCCCCATGTCTCAGATGCGCCTGGGCCTGCCGGACGCTTCGAACTACCCCTCTGATAGCGCCGCGTACAAGTCGTACGCGTTGGGCAAGGACAAGTTCGGTGAGGGCATGAGCGCCCCGCTGGTTGCGGTCGCGCACACCCCCGCGAATATGAGTGAGGAGCAGGCTCAGCAGGCGCAGATTGATATCGCCTCTGCGGTCAAGGAGCGCGGCGGCGCGAACGTGCAGGCTGTGGTTCCCGGCGGTATGACTGATGATCGTACCCTCATGATTTTCCAGGTGATTCCTGCCCACAGTGCAAGCTCCGTGGAGACTGAAGAGCTCGTCCACGAGCTGCAAGCTGTGACCGTTCCGGTTCAGGGCTCTGAGGTGTCTCTCGGTATTGCGGGTCAGACCAGCGGCAATATTGACGTCTCCGAGGTGCTCGCGCAGAAGCTACCCCTGTACCTGGGCGTGGTGATGGGCCTGTCCTTCCTGGTGCTGATTCTGGTGTTCCGTTCGATTATGGTTCCGCTGGTTGCCTCGGTGGGCTTCCTCTTCTCGGTGCTGGCAAGCTTCGGTGCCGTCGTGTCGATTTACCAGCTGGGCTTCATGAGCTCCCTCTTCGGCGTGGACCACCCGGGCCCGGTGCTGTCCTTCCTGCCGACCCTGCTTATCGGTATTCTTTTCGGTCTTGCGATGGATTACCAGATGTTCTTGGTGACCGGCATGCGTGAAGCGTACGTGCACGGTAAGGATGCGGCGACCGCCATTGTGAGCGGTTACAACCATGCGGTGCGTGTGGTGGTGGCTGCCGCGATCATTATGATTTCGGTGTTTGGTGGCTTCATCTTTGCTGACTCGACCATGATTCGACCGATGGGCTTTGGCCTGGCGTTCGGCGTGCTCGTGGATGCGTTCATTGTGCGCATGACGCTGACCCCGGCGATTATGGCTCTGCTGGGCGATAAGGCGTGGTGGATGCCTAAGTGGCTGGATCGTCTCACTCCGAATATGGATGTTGAGGGCGCCGCGCTGAGTGAGAAGATGAGCGAGAATATTCAGCACGAGCGTGAGTCTGCTGCTGCCGACTCGGGTAGCAAGCTCGGGTCAGAGTAAAGTATTAGTGTGCGTTTGTGCGCTACGGCGCACTCTGAAGACTAGTACGAGACGAAAGGGCAGGTGCACGGTGATGAGGAATCGCGCGAGTATCCGACAGTGGATAGGAGGCGTTCTGAGCCGTGTGCCTGCCCCTTTTCTTGTCTTTTTGGGAGGCGGTACGGGGGCGCTGTGTCGCGTGTACACTCCCGGTGGTGTGCTGGTGGCGAACCTGCTGGGTTCGTTTACGCTGGGCCTGCTGACGATGGTGTGGAACGCCTACGCGCGCCGTGACGGTGAGGAGCGGATTCATTCGTTCCGTCTGCTCTTTGGTGCCGGCATGATGGGCGGCTATACGACGTATTCGTCGATTGCGGCGGTTTTGGCGCAGACGATTTTTCTGCCGTACACGGTGCATGCTCAATATATGGTGCTGGCTGTGGCGGTGCTGCTGGTGGGTGGTTTGGTTGCCGCCGCGGCGGGCATGCTGACGGGTCGTTTTGTGGCGTCCCGCTTGGTGCCCGCCCGTGATGTTGAGGAGGGCCGCTAATGTTTTTCGCTTTGATGGTTTTCCTGTGCGGCGGTTTGGGTGCGATGACCCGCTTCTTCCTGGATAAGGCGATGTCGCCTCGCCTGCGTACGGAGTCGTCGATTATTAGCCCGGTGTTCGTGATTAACCTGGTGGGCTCGTTCCTGTACGGCCTGCTGATTATGCCGGTGTCCAATCCTCGCGCGCTGGGCGTTCACTATAACGCCACGGATCAGGTGGCGTTCTGGTGCACGGTGATTACGACCGGTCTGCTGGGTGGTTTTACGACCTTCTCGACCGCCATGGTGGAGGCGCTGACCGCCCGCTCTGAGGGCAAGATGGTGAAGTTCCTGATGCTGTGGCTGGTGCAGGTTGTGGGTGCGATGGTGGCAGCGATTGCGGGTGCGCTCTTGTTTGTGCTGCTGTTTGGTCGGTATATTGCGCCGGTGTTCCCGCCAGATGTTCTGTACTGACGGCGCCGGCTGTGGTGGTTCTCATGGTGTGTTTGGGTGCGTGTACAGCTTTTTCACAGTTTCGCCTAGGGTGAGCCATAGAGCGGTCTTTTACACTGGTGGTGAACGATATGCGGCGGGTATGAACGGTAACCCGCTATATACCACCGGGAATATATATTAGAACAGGCATATATGCAGGTGGAGTTCATATAACTCACTCTCACGACCTAAGGAACACACGGCATGCAGGAACTACTGAATAAACACATGATTGGCACCTTCGCCATCGAGATTGCGGCGCTTACTGTCGCGCTCTCCATCATCGGATTTATTGGTATGCGCCTGCGCACCAAGAAGACCGGTCGAGCGCACAGCATCCGCCAGTACCTGTTGACCGCGTCCTTTGCGCTGTTCCTTGCTTCTATTCTTTCTCTGACGCTGACCCCGATTGGCTCTTCCAATAGCGTCACGAACCCCGAGCTGTACTACCCGCGTTTCTATGTGGGCTGGAGCTGGCAGCAGGCGTGGGATCTGACTGCCGGCATGGGTCTGCGCCGCTTCGCAACGACCGTGTATGCGCAGCTCTTCTTCAATATCGCCATGTTTATCCCCTTGGGCTTCTTTACTGCGGGCTGCCTGCGCTGGGGTCTGCGCGCCACGGCGCTGAGTGGCTTCGCGCTGTCGAGCTTCATTGAGTTGAGCCAGTTGACCGGTAACTGGGGCCTGGCGGGCTTCACCTACCGCACTTTCGATGTGGATGACATTGTGAATAACACTGCTGGCGCGGTTCTCGGTGCGGTCTGCATCTGGGTGGTGCGCGCGATTCAGAAGCGTCGCGCGGCTAAGCATGACCGGGCGCTGGCAATGGCTACCGCCGCCTAGTAGATTCTCGGATCGCCAGACGTTTTCATAACATGATTGATATAATTCATGTTATGAAAACATCTGCTCCTAGCCTCCTTCCTATCTTGCGTAGCGACCTGCAGGGTGAAGTGATGGCATTGTTGTTCTCTCACCCTGAGCAGCAATACACGGTGTCACAGATTGCTGATGCGACACGTGCATCATTGCCGACTGTTTCCCGAGAGGTGAATCGTCTGGAACAGTCCGGTTTGGTGACTGTCCAGAATGTTGGTAGGACCCGTATGGTGCAAGCCAAGGTTGATAATCCGGTGGGCCAGGCGATGCGTCAGTTGATTCTGGTAACTTATGGTCCTGTTCCGGTGCTCCGGGATACTTTGCAGGGTGTTTCCAATATTGAGGGTGCCGCTATTTATGGCTCGTGGGCTAGCCGTCGTTCTGGGGTGGCTGGGCACGTGCCGAACGATATTGATGTGCTGGTTGTGGGCTCCCCTTCACGGCAGAAGCTGTATGAGGCTATCGATGATGCTGAGCAGAAGCTTGGCTATGAGGTAAACGTGAAGCGGCTATCTCCTGAGGCTTGGAATTCGCAGGATGGCTTCGTGCAGACTGTGCGGTCGCGTCCTATGGAGGTTCTCTTTGGGCAGCTGGAGGTGAATGATGTCCACGCTGAAGCCTAATGCCCCAACCCCGGGTCCCTGGACTGTAGGCCGGGAACGCATTCTTGAGCTGATTGAATCTGGCGAGCTGGAGCGGGTCGTTGTAAATCGTGAGTATGCTCAAGGCCTGTTGTTGCGTGCTCGCCGGCATCTCAAGACGGCGCATCGTCTGGTAGTTGATGATCCGGAAGGCGCCTATACGCTCCTCTATGATGCTTGGAGACTAGCCATGACTGCCGCCTTGGCGGTGCAGGGTCTGCGTCCGACTACTCGGGGAGGTCATATCGTGGTGGGTGATGCCTTGCGTGCTCAGCGAGGCCCTCATGATGCGGTGGGTAAGCTGTATTCTCGCCTGCGTCGAACTCGCCATGAGGTTGAGTATCCTGGTCTAGATTATGAGCCTATAGCTGTGGAGGAAGCTGAAGAGGCTTTGGAAGATGCAGAGTATATCGTTCAGGAGATGACTCTTTTTATTCCTAAGCTAGGACCTTTCTAGACTGTATTTCTTTTCGGCACCCCTGAATGAACCTCCTTCCGTGAGGTAGACGCAACGAACCCCTCATTTTCATAACCTGACCGATATTGTGCAGGTCATGAAAATGAGGGGTTCGCCGTTTTTAGATGAAACCCTAGACAGGGAAGTTCTCGGGTGGGAAGACTACTCGTCCTCGGTCAGCCGGTTCACGACGCGGGTGCTACGGTTGCCCTTCACCTCTTCGGGGAGCAGAATCGGCATGGAGCCGGTCGGCGTGTAGGTTGCCGCGCGTGCCGCCGCGGTAGCGTGGGTATCCTCAAACTCGGGGATAACCTCGGAGCTGGGTGCACGGTACAGGTGGCTATTAGCCCACCACGCGAAGAGCAGAACCGCAATCGCCAGGGCGCTGGAGACGAACAGCCACGGGCTGACCTGACCCTCGTAGTAGAGCTTGAAGAATGCGCCACCCATGAAACCGCCGGCAATCGGGCCGCAGATCGGAACCCACGCGTAGAACCAGCGCGAGGAGCCCTTATCGTGGATGGGCAGCAGGGCGTGCATGAGGCGCGGACCGAAGTCACGGGCGGGGTTCAGGGCGTAGCCGGTCTGACCGCCCAGGCCGATGACGAGTACGGTGACCATGAAGCCGAAGGCGAGGGGCTTGAGCACGTCGTTGAGGTTGAGAGAGAGTTCCACACCGCCGCTGATGGACGGCTTGAAGTTTACGCCGGTGTACAGTGCCGAGAAGACCAGCATGAACGTGCCGATCATTTCGGAGAGGGCGTTGGTGAAGTAGTTGTGAATAGCGGGGACGGTGCCGAAAACGCCGAGCTTAATCTTCTTGTCGGCGGTTGCTTTCCAGTGCGGCAGGTAGTTGAGGTAGACCAGTCCGGCGCCGACCATTGCGCCGAGTACCTGGGCGATGATGTAGCCGGGGACCTTCTCCCAGGAGAACTCGCCGAACGCTGCCAGGCCGATAGACACAGCGGGGTTGAGGTGGCCGCCGGAATAGGCGTGGGAGGCGTAGACGCCGAAGGTGACGGCGAAGCCCCAACCGAAGGCGATGGTGAAGAAGTTGTCGCCGTGGCCTTTGGATCGGCGAAGTTCGACATTGGCGATGACGCCGCAGCCGATGGTGCACATGATGAGCGTGCCGAGGAATTCGGCGAGGTAGGGGCTGATGGTGTACACGGGGTGTCCTTCAGGTAGTGAACTGCGGGTGGTAAACCGGGATTCGGTCGGGTGCGCAGTGCCGAGCGTGAGGGAGGTGTGGTTTTGTGTGGGGTTATGCCGCCCGAGTGGCGTGTTTAAACCTTTGGCATCTATGGAACCCTGAATGCCCTAGAAGGGCAATACTTTTGTGTTATTTCACCCTTAGACATAAGCGGTTTTTCGGGTTTTTCGTTTAAAAATAAATGTGGCGAATGAGGGGAAAATCGGTCATAGTCCACAACTTGGACTCATTCCATAAACTCGCGGTTGAACCCATGGAGAAACTCACGAATAAACCCGCGATCAAACCAACACTCACCCCCGCCATCAGCACCCGCCCACACCACTTGCCATCAGCATAAAAATGCCCGGGCACCTCACGGGGTACCCGGGCAGTTTCTGTAATTTTTATGCGGCTCTAACTGCGGCTCTTGCGAACCGCGGTGGACTGGCTGTTACGCCGCTACACGGTTGCTATGTGGCCGCTACTTGGCGCTCGCCCAGTCGAGAATCGCCTCGAAGAAGCGCTCGCATTCACTCAGCTGCTCCAGCTCAATCCACTCGTTCGGGGAGTGCGCCTGGGCAATATCGCCAGGACCGCAAATGATGCTCTGCACGCCGGCGCGCTGGAACTGGCCCGCCTCGGTGCCGTAGGTGACCTTCTGCGGTGCGTCATTGGTGCCCAGCCACTCGTGGGCGAGGTGCACGATGGGTGCGTCGTCCTCGGTACCCAGGCCCGGCACGGCTGCGAGCAGTTCGTGCTTCACACCCACGCGGGAGGTGAGGCTACCGGGCTCTGCGCCGGTCAGCTTTTCGGCGCGTGCGGCGCGCGCCTGCAGGTCGGGCAGTATGACCTCCGAAAGTTCGCGGTCAATGCGCTCCACGAAGGATTCGGTGGTCACCTGCGGCAGAGTGCGCACATCGTACTCCACCACAGCCTGCTCGGCGACGATGTTGTACTGCAGGCCGCCGGTTGCCAGGTTCACGCTACCGGTGGAGTGGGGAATGATGAACGACTCGTCGAACGGGCCTTCTTCTTCCCACTGGTCCGCCATGTCGGTGAAGAAGGTGATGAACTCGCCTGCTGCGGCAACCGCGTTCACGCCATGGGTGGCGAGGGAGCCGTGCTTGGGCACGCCGGTGAAGGTGACGCGGCCGCGGTGTGCGCCCTTGTGCGCGTCGATAATGCGCATGCTGGAGGGCTCACCAACAATCGCGTAGTCGGGGGCGAGGTCGCGCGCCACGAACTCCTCGATAAGGGAGGGTGCACCAATGCAACCTATTTCCTCATCGTAGGAGAACGCGAAGTGCAGGGGAGTGCGCAGCTTCGCCTCCGCAACGCGCGGCAACAGCCAAAGCGCCACGGCGAGGAAGCCCTTCATGTCGCACACGCCGCGACCGTAGGCGCGGGTACCCTCCACACGCAGGGTGAAGGGGTCGGCGTCCCACGCCTGACCGGCGACGGGTACGACGTCCGTGTGGCCGGAGAGAATGAGGCCGCCGCGGGTGGTGCCGTCAGCGGCAGGGACGGTGACCAGCAGGTTGGCGCGGGTGCCGTCCTCGTTGTAGGTGCGCACGCCGCTGTAGCCGTAGCGGGAAAATTCGGCTTCGATGAGCTCAATAAGTTCCAGGTTGGAGGTTCCGGAGATAGTGGGGAACGCGATGAGCTTTTCGAGCCAGGGGAGGGATGCGGGCTGGGTGGTCTGAGCCGTCATGACTGTTCCTTCTGTGCTGTGTTGGGTGCGCTGTGTTGCTGTGCGCTGTCATGTGCTGCGTGCGCTTTTATGTTCAGGGTACGCCGCGGGGCGGTATTCGTCGCCTCATTGTCGTCGAATACCGCCCCGTGACCCCTGCGCGGGGTTAGATGCTGTAGTTGTTCACGTTCGAGTGGTCGCCCAGCGCGTGGAAGTTACGCGAGTGGTAGACCAGCGGGGTGCCTTCGCAGTCGTTGCGGATGAACTCTTCAACCTGCGCGGTGAAGACGAGTGCGGGGCCTGCCTCAACGCGGCTGAGCGGGGTTGCGCGCAGTACGCGGCGTACGCCGTGGACGAGGGGCTCGCCGGTGTGGACGAATTCCCAGGTGCTGGGGTCGTCGAAGCGGGGGTAGTCGTGGGTTGCGAAGTTCTTCGCGAGGGTCACATTCTCAGCGTCGAGCATGTGCACGAGGAAGGAGGACGCAGCCGCGATCTTTGCTGCGGAGCCGCTGTTTGCCTTGAGGGAGAAGGCGATAATCGGCGGTTCTGCGGCGACGGAGGTCAGCGAGGAGGCGGTGAAGCCTGCGGGTTCGCCGTTTTCGTCGGTGGCGGTGATGATGGCGACGCCGGCGGGCTGGTGGCCGAAGGCGAGCTTGAACTGCTCGGAGGTGTCGGCGATGGGTGCCTGTGCTGCAATGGTTTCGGTCATGATCGACCCTTTCTTCTGCGGCTGCGTTTAGGGTTCGTCCAGATGTGTATGCGTTGGGCGACCCTTTGTTAAGGGGAGATATGTTTCAGGGTAAAGCTAAAGGGTGGTGAACACCTTATTTATTGCCCTATGTTTCTTAGGTGAACCTTTCGTGACATTGAGCGTGAAATATTACGTCATATTCTTCGCCGTTTGGGGGATGTGCCGGTGGTGTCCCATGGGGTTCCCGGTGAAAAGTTCCGAACGGCGGGTTGCGGGTGCTGTCCCTCTCTCTTCTGCGGGGTTTCGCCGGGTTAAAGAAGCCTCTGGGGTATCCTTGCTAGGTACTCGAAAGCGCGCCGCGCCCCGTATTTGAGGGGTTTTTCGGTGTGTGAACTGTGGGGAGAAGAGGGCTAATGAGCTGGTTGGCAACTATTCCGCTGCTACTTTTTGCGGTCGTGTTGGCTTTCGGTCCCGGCTATGCGATGGGCTGGGCGTTGCGTGTTCCTGCACGTTTGCGCGTTTTTTATGCGCCGCTGTTGACTTTTGCCCTGGTGGCTGTCTCTGCGATTGTGCTGGGTAAGACCGGCATTGCGTGGAGCCTGATTTCTTTTGTGTCGGTCGCTGTCGTGTTGGTGGCTGCGGCTGCTGGTCTCATGTGGCTGGTGGGTCGCCGTTGGCCTGCCCTGGCGTCTGCCTCGTGGCCGGGTAATGATGTTCCTGTGGCGTGGCCGGTGGTGGGTGCTGTTTTAGGCGGATTCCTGGTGCTGCACATGACTGAGGACATGGTCTACGGGCCTGAGGCGTTCTCGCAGAGCCTGGATAACTCATTCCATATGAATGCAATCCGATGGATTCAGGAGCACGGTGACGCGTCGAGCCTGACCCTGGGCGCGGTATCTGCGGCAGACCAGCAACCGGCATTTTACCCGGCGGGTTGGCATGATTTTGTGTCCCTGATTTATAGCACTATGGGTACGAGCATTGCGACTGCCACCATCGTGACCGTGTTACTGGCTGCCGGCATTTTGTGGCCCTGCTCGCTGGTGGCGCTAAGCCTGAGCATCCCGAAGCTGCGTCGCCTGCAGGCGTTGGCAATCCCTGCGCTGACCTGTGGTTTTGCAGCGTTTCCCGGTCTCCTCCTGCGTTGGGGTGTGCTCTTCCCGAATCTGCTGGGTTACGCTCTGGTGCCATCATTTGTGGCACTCATGGTATGCCTGGTGCAGGTGATGGTGCGCGGCGAGTACGCAGCTCTGCTTTCCCTGTGTCTTGCCGCCCTGGTGGGTGTCGCGGGTCTAGCGCTTGTGCATCCGAACGCGGTGGTGTCTGCTGTGGTCTTTGCTCTGCCGCTGGTGCTGGCCGGGGTGGCGTGGGTAGTGCGCTCGCGCGAGCTGGCCTCTCGCCAGAAGTGGGTGAGATCCGCTCTACTCGGGCTGGTAATTCTTGGGTGTGTGGGTGCCTGGTGGTTCCTGCGTCCTGGCGCATCTGCCAGCAACACGTGGGAGCCTATGCTCACCGAAGGTGAGGCGCTCTACCAGTTCCTCTTCTTGGGCCTGGAGAACGCCAATCAGTTGAGAGATACGTTCAATCCCTCGTATCTGGCCGGTTTCCTGGCTCTGTGGGGCGCGGGGTACCTGCTGTACAAGCACCGCAACCTGTGGCTGATTGCCAGCTGGGTGCTGATTGGTTACCTATGGATTGTGTCCGCCTCGGTGCCGCGCGGCGAGTTCCGCTTGTTGATGGTTGCTCCCTGGTACACGGATCATTTCCGCTTGGCGGCGCTGGTGGTGTTCCCCTCCGTGCTACTTGCCGGTATCGGTCTGGGTGGCGCCGTGGAGGGTATCTTCGTGCGCATCATGCACGCTATTCCGCGTGAGAAGCACGCGAAGGTTGCCCCGGCAATGATGGGTGCCGCCATGGTGCTGGTGCTCGCGGTTGCGGGCCTATCCTCGCGTGTACCCTCGGTACAGGAGACAACTCTGGCGGTATCGCAGGAATACCGAGTGACCCCGACCTCTGTGGTGCTGAATCAGGACGAGATGAACGTCATTAACGAGATCCCGAAGATCGTGCCGAAGGGCGATGTGATTGTGAACAACCCCTGGGACGGTAGCGCCTATATTTACGCGCTGGCAGATCGTCACCTGACGGGATACCACTTCGAGTTTGAGACCTCACCCAAATACTCGGCGATTATGCACAACCTCAAGGACGCTCGTACAAATCCGGAGGTGTGCCGCGAAGTGAACAAGTACAAGGCCCACTGGTACGTTCACCTGGAGAACCAGTTGAACTTCGGCCCAGACGCACAGAAAAACTACGACGGCCTCGTGGCTGCCATTGGCACGGACGTGCTGACCCCGGTGTACTCCTCGGGTCCGATGACTCTGTATCGCATTAGCGCTTGCGATAATAACTAGTATCTGGCACTTTTGGGCTGCCTGAAGTATTGCGGGGGTGGCATGGAGACTAGGCCACCCCCGCAGTGCTACTTCGAGCGTCATTAAGAGAGTGCTGATAAGATGTAAAACCGGTATGCCTTTGTGCGCATACTAACTTCCGTATGCCATACACACAAGAGATAGCACCGCATGGAATCAGAGACTTTTACGCAGACCCCTCGGCCCCTCATCATTATGCCCGCGTGGAATGAAGAGGAAGTTATTGGGGGCACAATTGAAGAACTTTTCCGCATGATGCCTGAGGTCGACCTGGTAGTCGTCAATGATGGGTCCACCGACCGCACCTCTGAGATTGCGCGCGCTACCGGCGCTTTCGTGATTGATCTTCCCTACAACATGGGTATCGGTGGTGCTTTGCGCACCGGTTACAAGTATGCTCGCCAAGCCGGATATGAATGCGCGATTCAGGTTGATGCTGATGGCCAGCATGACCCGAAGGGTATCCGCACTGTGCTTGCTGGCCTGGAGGATGTCAATATCTCGATCGGTTCCCGCTTTGCTGAGGCGACGAACTATAAGGTTTCTGGTCCGCGTAAGTGGGCGATGGTGGTTCTGGCCCGTATGTTTACGATGATTTCAGGCGAGAAGTTCACCGACGCCACCTCCGGCTTCCGTGCGGCAGACCGCAAGGCGATTGAGCAGTATTGCGAGCATCTGCCTGCTGAGTATCTGGGTGACTGTATCGATGCCTGCGTGATGGCGATTCGTTCTGGCTTGACTGTAAAGCAGGTGCCGGTTGAGATGCGTGAGCGTCAGGGCGGTACTCCTTCTTCAAGCCCGTGGAAGTCTGCGGTGTACCTGGTTCGTTCTTTCTTCTCGTTTGGCATGTCGATGACTCGCCAGAAAACGAATGTGGGGTCTAAGTAAATGAGTGCAAATATTTTCTTCCTTCTCATCGTGGTGGTGATGGAGGTTCTCGTTCTGGCGCAGGTACGCAACCAGAAGATGAAGGAAAAGTACGCCGCACTGTGGCTTATCGTTGGCGTCATCATGATTGTGCTAGCGCTTTTCCCGAAGCTTTTGGATGCCCTCTCGCGTCTGGTGGGTATTGAGACCCCGGTCAACCTGCTGTTCCTACTGGCGATTATTATGCTGATGGGTATTAGCTTGCACTTGACCCTGGCTATCTCGAAGATTACGGATGATATGCGTACCCTCGCTGAAGAAGTTGCGATTATGAAGGCTCTTCAGCGTCAGCCGCAGGGCGCTTCCCGCGCTACGGAGCGAGAGCAGAAGAAGCCCTAAAGCCCCTGATTTTTATACGTTTCTACACGTTTGAGCTTGGAGTAATACCTCATGACCGTTGATATTCTGTTCCCCTACTACGGAGACGTCGCCATGATGAAGCAGGCTGTGCTGTCTGTGGTCGGTCAGACCAACCCGGACTGGCGCATGATTGTTGTTGATGACGGCTACCCGGACGACTCGATTCCCGGCTGGTTCGAGTCGCTGAAGGATGAGCGCATCACCTACATGCGTAACGAGAAGAACTTGGGCGCGAACGGTAATTACCGCAAGTGCTTGACCTTCGTAGAGAATGACCTGGTCACCGTCATGGGTGCTGATGACGTCATGCTCCCCAACTATGTGCAGTGGCTGGTGGATTCGGCGGCGAAGCACCCTGAGGCATCCATTTTCCAGCCCGGCGTGGTCGTGATTGATGAGAACAACGGCCTGTCGAATACCCTGGTGGAGCAGACTAAGGCGTTCTACCGTCCCAAGGGTGAGGCTGTTCTGCAGGGTGAGGAGCTGGCTACCTCCCTGCTGCGCGGCGCGTGGTTCTACTTCCCGTCCCTGGGTTGGCGTAAAGACGCTATCGTGGGCACCGGCTTCCGTGAGGGCCTGAACGTTGTGCAGGATATGGCGCTGATTCTGGACATTACGATGCGTGGCGGCTCCCTGTACTACGATCCGCAGGTTGCGTTCATGTACCGTCGTCACGGTGGTTCTGACTCGTCCTGGCGTGCCCTGGAGGGTACCCGCTTTGATGAGGAGCGCCGCTACATGAACACCATTGCTGATGAGATGACTGCCCTGGGTTGGACGAAGGCTGCCCGCGTGGCCCGTATCCGTTTCTCCTCGCGTGCTCACGCGCTGACTCTGCTGCCGAAGGCGGCCCTGGCGAAGAAGTGGCAGGGTGTTAAGAACCTTGCCGAGCATGTGGTGAAGTAAACCTATATTTGTGTGCGGTGCGTCGTACATCCTGCGGTGGATGTGCGGCGCATCTGCGTATGTAATGATGGTTTGTGTTGGCGGCTATATTGGCGGCTAGGAATGAGGAGGACGCGGTGAGCGAGTCGGTACAGCACCCCGATAAGAGCGGGGTGGAGGAACACCCCTCTCGGGAGGCCCAGTCTTCGGGTACGGTCACCCGCTACCAGTCCCTGGCGCTTTTGGGTTCGTCCCTGTTGGCGGCGGTCTCCACGCTGTTGGTGACCATGATTGCTCAGCGTGCCCTGAACGGTTCGGAGCTGACGGAGTTCCTGCTGTTCTGGGCGGCGCTTTTCACTGTGACGGGTATTATCACGGGTATTCAGCCGGAGATTACGCGCGCGGTGGGTACGGCACGCACCCGTGCTGTAGCTGACAGGGCTTTAGCTAACAGGGCTGCATCCGGCGGGGCTGCATCTGCTGAGGGTTCCGCGCCGCAGGGCGCCCGCGTGGTTACGGTGACCGCGGCTCTGGGTGCTATCGCTGGTGCGCTGGTGTTGGTGAGCTCCCCTCTGTGGGCGGGCCAGCAGATTCCGCATTCGGCGGCGGTGGGCGTGACCGTTATGGCGGTGGGCGTGTTCCTCTACGCCCTGCAGGCGACTATGAGCGGTGTGACCGCCGGTGAGGACCGCTGGTACCTTTTCGCTGCGGTGGGCGGTCTGGAATCTGCCGGGCGCCTCATCCTCATGCTTGCGGCTGCGCTCATGATTCCTTCCCTTGCCGGCCTTGAGGTGGCAACCGTCGTGCCGATGGGTCTGTGGCTTATCCTGGCGTTCGTGACTGTCTCGGGTCGCCGTCTGTGGGTTGCCCGCGCCGATGTGCCCGCGCGCCGCCTGAGCTTAAATATCCTCTGGTCGTTCCTGTCCTCTGCCGCCGCGGCGGTGCTGATGATGGGCTTCCCGAACGTGCTGAAAGCGAGCGGCGCCGCGGAGAGCGAACCGGTCGTGCTGGGTACCCTGATCCTGGCGATTTCCATTACCCGTTCGCCGATTATGATTCCCCTGCAGGCGTTCCAGGGTGTGGCGGTTTCCGCCTTCTTGAAGCAGCGCCACCGCCCCGTAGCGGCGTTCATTAAGCCTGCCGCCGCAGTGGTGGCTGTGGGCGCTGCGGGCGCGTTGGCGGCGTACCTGGTGGGTCCGCTGCTGTTCCGCCTGATTTACCCGCCTGCCGCAGGTGCAGAGTCCGCGTACGAGGCGGCAGCCTCCGGCATCACCCTGGGTGCACTGGTCTTCGCCTCGGCACTGCTGGCGCTCATGACCCTCTCAGGCAATATGGCGCTCGCGGTGAACCAGCACCGCATCTACCTCGCCGGTTGGGTGGTTGCCGCGGCGGTGACCTTGAGCTTGGCGTTCCTGGTCCCCGCGCCGCTGGTGCCGCGCGCTATCGTGGCGTTGGCGGTCGGCCCGGTCTGCGGCTTCGTGGTGCACATGGTGGGCGTGGCTTTGGCATCCCGCACGGAAGAAGCTCACGCCGAGTAGCTTAAAAACCTCTGCTTAAAAACCTATGGGAGGGGCACGTACATGATGTACGTGCCCCTCCCAACGTTTAAACCTGGTAAGCGGCTCACCGCTAGGGAATCAGCCACTTGCGGACCGGCGGAATCCAGCGCAGCAGCCATACCAGAATCAGCGAAGAAGCCCACACCAGCAGCGCGTAGGGTGCCTCCAGACGATAATCCACCAGCGGCCAACCGTAGGCGGCGAGGCCCTGAATAATCAGCAGGTGAATCAGGTACACACCAAAAGTCAGAGCTGACAGCTTACGCAGACCCGTCTGAACCGCCTCCGGCAGACGATTCAGCGGCAGAGACTTGAAGAATACAAAAACCGCCGAAGCCCAGAAAATCGTCGGAACAGACAGGTACTCGGTCGCCAAACCGCCCAGACCCGGGTGGTTCAGCACCAGGTACGGGCCCACCAGAATATGCGTCAGGGAACCGGCAATACCCAGCACATAGATGACCAGACGCCACGGCAGGCTGAACTCCGTATTCGCCAGCGCATAACCTAAGAAGCAGAAGCCCACATACCCCACAATGGGTGCAGAGAACTCCGGCATAAACTGCGGATTAATCTTCTGCAGAGAAGCAGTTGCAATGGGCATCAGCAGACCCAGAGCAGCCATCAGCCACGCCAGCTGCACCTTCTTCTCACCGGCACCGCGCAGGGCGTACGAGAAGATCGGCAACACCAGGTACACACCGATGAGTGCCTCCAAATACCAGAGGGTCACACCCACCTTGTTCGGTGCCAGCAGTACCGCCAGAATCTCCTCACCCGTAGGCAGGGGAGTGTGCATAAACCAGCTGCGTGCAAAGAGATACACCTGACCCCACACCAGCAGCGGAATCAGAATCTTCGTGAAACGCTTCTTATAGAACGTGCCGACACTCTCACGGTTCGTGAAATTCAGCAGGGTAATGCCCGAGGCCATGAAGAAAAGCGGCACCGCGGCAACCGCGGTACCCGAAAGAATGTTCTCGAGAACCCAACCGGGCGAATCATAATCCACCCGGTAGTTGAACCGCACGTGCAGCGCCACCACGAAGATAATGGCGAGAACGTTAATGAGGTCCAGGTACACCTTTCGCGCAGGTCTAGGGCGCGCGGCAGGCACCTGAGACTCAGGCTGAGCATCCGCAGGTTGAGAAGACGCCACCTGCGCCGATGCAGGTTTGGAGGACATGAAAATCCGCTCCAATCAATGTGTGTGAGTGTGATGGGTACAAGCACCCGAATTCTAAAGGTTATAGACCCGCTTAACGTACGCGCCGTACAGCAGACGGTACAGCGGCATGCTAGTCTTCAACAGCAGACCCGCCGCACCAAACACCGGGCGGATGCGCAACGCAAGCAGCGCATCGCTCACCGTAAAACCGGCACGGCAACCCGCCAGCACAGCCGGTGCGCTCTCACCGCCCACAATCAGCGCCTGCTGCGCGTTATTCAGGTACGCAATAACCCGGGCAATCGTCAGCGCCTCCTGACCGGCAAGCAGATGATACGTGCTCGTACGCTGCAGAGACTTCTCAAAATACTCCAGCAGGCGGCGAGTCTCAGACAGGGGAGTAATACGGCTCCACGTCAGGCTTCCCGCGCTCACCGCGTACGCGTACAGCGGCTCGTCAATGACGGTCACGCTCTGTGCTCGTAGGTAGCAGTCCAATAGCGCGCACTCATCCTCGGCTCGTTCAATCTGCGGGTATCGAACACCTTCAAATAGTTCGCGGCGAATAATCTTATCCCAAGCGTAAGGAGACAGCTCATCCTTAAGCAGGGCGAACGCCGCCTCCTGACCGGTCAGCGTGCCGGGGGCACCCTTCAGGCGCTGCGTAGTCGAACCGTCGGTCGCCACCATGTTGTGGGCGCAATTGACCACCTGCGCCCCCGTACGCTCCGCGTGGTGGTGCAGGCGCTCCAGGAAAATCGGGTAGAGAGCATCATCAGAATCGGGGAACGTCACCCAATCGCCACGCGCCTCATCCAGGCCCTGGTTACGCATCGCGGACAGGCCCTGATTCTTGGGGTTATTGAACACGCGCACGCGCTCATCCGGGTTCTGCTGCAGATAGTCGGCAATCAGTTGCGCCGAATGATCCGGGGAGCCGTCAATCATGACCAGAAGCTCAAAATTGGGGTCGGTCTGCGCCAGCACCGACTTAATCGCCGCAATGACGGTGGAAGCGGTGTTGTAGACCGGCATAATGATGCTCGTGCGAGGGATGGCAGACATGAAAGACAGGAACCTTTAAGAACGGGGCTAATAAGAACTGTGATGATAAAAACGCTGAGGGGTTACATGCCGTAGGCGCGGCGAACGTACGCGCCGTACAGGGTGCGGTACAGGGCGGGGGAGAGCTTCAACAGCAGGCTCGCCGCACCCACCACCGGGCTAGAACGTAGCGCCGGCACAACCCAACCCCACTCGATTTGGCGGCGGCACTCGCGGATTACCGCGTCCGAGTCGGCGCTATCGCTCATGAGCGCCTGCTGGGCATTATTCAGGTAGGTCACCGCAGAAGAAATCGCCATCGCCTGCTGACCCTCCTTCGAGGAGAGCAGGGGTGCACCCGCTTCACGCATGTAGCGGGTGTGGCGGATACTTTCCTCCACCGGGGTCACGCGGCCCCACGTCAGACCCTCAGAGCCCATGTGGTACAGGTACAGGCAGTCCGGGATAACCTCAAGCTTCTGCGCCTGCATGAGGCACTCAAAGACCGCGAGGGCATCCTCGGCGCGGTGAATATCGGTTGCGAAACGTACCGAAGAGAAGAGCGAAGCGCGGAAAATTTTATCGTGCACAAAACCCGTAAAACGGTTCAGCAGATAGTTGATGGCAATATCGCGACCCGTGTACGTACCGGGCGCATCCTGCGGGCGGTCCATCGTGGAGCCGTCGGCGCGGGCAATGGTGTGACCGCAGGTTGCCACATCCGCGCCGTTACGTGCCGCCGCGGCGTGTAGGCGCTCCAGGAACTCGGGGCGGTACG
Organism: Rothia sp. HMSC073B08; assembly: GCF_001812975.1. Lineage (NCBI taxonomy): Bacteria > Bacillati > Actinomycetota > Actinomycetes > Micrococcales > Micrococcaceae > Rothia > Rothia sp. HMSC073B08. The sequence continues at coordinate 78,817 of NZ_KV811060.1, forward strand.
TGTCATCAGAGTCAATGAACGTAATCCACTCGCCGCGCGCCTCATCCAGACCCTGGTTGCGTGCTGCAGACACGCCGGCGTTCTGCTCATTGTCGAACAGACGGATGCGGGGGTCGGGGGTGTTCTGCAGGAACTCGCGAATCACCTTCGAGGAACAATCCGGGGAGCCGTCAACTACTACCAGCAACTCAAAATCGGGGTCGGTCTGCGCCAGAACGGACTCCATCGCGGCGATGACAGTGTCAGCCGTGTTGTAGACCGGCATGATGATGCTGGTGCGCGGTGAAGACATGGTACCTCTTAGAGAACATTGGTGACGGAACTACATACAGATACATCATACGGGGGCTGGGGGTATCAGCCTGCTATTCCTACTTCATACTGTCTTCACACTCTGGGAACTTAGGTAACCCTATGGAAAACAGGTGGTGTGCTCCCTACACTGGAAGGGCACATTGACAAACCGCACGGGCCGCCTACACCGCGGCCCCGCCCCTCCCAACGGGTATAGTACCGAAGGAGCCACCCATGAGCCGACGCACCGACGCGCCCGCCCGATCACCACGACGAGCCGCCCTCGCCAGCTGGATAGGCTCCGCCCTCGAATACTACGACTTCGCCGTCTACGGCACCGCCGCGGCAATCGTGCTCAACCGCATCTTCTTCCCCGAAGACACTGCCGCCATCGGCATCCTCAAGTCCATGGTGGTTGTGGGCGTCGCCTACGTTGTGCGCCCCTTCGGCGCCATGATTGTTGGACCCCTCGGTGACCGCTACGGCCGCCGATTCGTCCTGATGCTCACGCTCTTCCTGATGGGCTTTGCCACTTTCGCAATCGGTTGCCTGCCGACCTACAGCGAGGCGGGTATCCTCGCCCCCACCCTGCTGGTCATCTGCCGCATGATTCAGGGTCTCTCCGCCGCCGGCGAGCAGGCAAGCTCCATTTCCATCTCCCTGGAGCACGCCAACGAGCATCAGCGCGCTTTCACGACCAGCTGGACCCTGCAGGGCACCCAGTTCGGCTCGCTGCTGGCAACCGCCGTGTTCATTCCCTTCGCCGCTCTGCCGGACGAGCACCTGCTCAGCTGGGGCTGGCGCGTACCCTTCTGGCTCTCCGCCTTCGTGGTGGTGACCGCCTGGCTGATTCGCCGCACCCTCTCCGAGCCGCCCGCATACCTGCAGCGCGAAAAGCTCACCGAATCCCCGCTCATGCTGGTCTTCAAGCACCACAAGCGCGCCGTGCTCACCATTGCCGTATGCGCCATGGTCAACACCGTGAACATGGTCTTCACGACCTTCGCGCTTTCCTTCGCCACCAAGGGTTACGGCCTTGACCGCAGCACTATGCTGCTGGTGCCGGTCGCCTCCAACACCCTCGGCCTGATTGCGATTCCGCTCGCCGCCATGCTTGCCGACCGGATCGGTCGTAAGCCCGTGTTCATTACCGGTGCGGTTGCATCGTCCCTGGTGATGTTCCCGTACCTCGGCGCGATTACCGAGGGCAACTGGGTGGGTATCTTCACCTACGGCGTGCTCATGCACGGTGCGCTGTACTCCATGGCGAACGGCGTGTGGCCCGCCTTCTATGCGGAGATGTTCCCGACCCGCGTGCGCGTGACCGGCCTGGCGCTGGGTACCCAGATTGGCTTCGCAATTTCTGGAGGCGTGGCGCCCGCCGTGGCGACGAGCCTCGCCGGTGCCGACCTGCATAACGCGGTGCTGCCCGCCATGTTCACGGTTGCCATGTGTGTGCTCGTGGCGTTGGGTGCGCTGACGGCTCGTGAAGGGTACAAGAAGTCCCTGGCTGAGCTGGATGCATAGCCCACAGAATATATTCCGAATATAGAATAAATACAGGTGGGGTTGGATAGATATCTATCCAACCCCACCTGCGTGTTTAACCTTCTAAGCCCCCTGCTGAGCTGCAATCAGCGCCTCAAAATGCGCCGCCATACGCTCAGCGTTCGGTTCCAATCCGGTGAAGAGACGGAACGCATCCACTGCCTGACCCACCGCCATGTAGCCGCCCGTCAGCACCTCGCACCCGGCGGCACGCGCCGCGCGCACCAGCTGCGTCTGTTGCGGCAGGTAGATGACATCCGCAACCCATAGGCCCTCACGCAACACCCCGGCGTTCAGCGCCGACTCGCTCAACGGCATACCCGGATGCACGTGCATACCCACCGGGGTTGCGTTCACTAAACCCTGAGCTTGTAGTAGAGCTTCAATCAAGCGCTCATCGTCGCTCAGCACCTCGACCCGGGTCTGCGGGAAGAGCCCGCCCAGCTGCTCCGCAAGCTCCTGCGCCTTCGCCGCGTCACGCTCAAAGAGACTCAGACGGCGCACCCCCAGGCGGCACAGCGCGTACGCCGTGGCGCTACCGGCACCGCCAGCACCCAGCTGCACCACGTGCTCCAGGCGCGCCGGGTTCTCCGCCACCTGCGGCAGGCCGCGCTTCAATCCCGCAATGAACCCGGAGTAGTCCGTGTTGTCGCCGTAGAAGCTGCCGTCCTCGCCAATCACTACGCAATTGACCGCGCCCAGGGCGCGTGCCGCATCCGAAAGCTCGTGCAGGTGCTCCATGACCGACTGCTTGCACGGGTGCGTGATGTTGAAAGCGTTGAAGCCGAGTAGCGCCGCCGCATCCAGAAGCGCCGGGGCGGAGGCGCCATCCAGGTTCAGGGCGTCCAGGTCGACGGGGCGGTACAGGTAGCGCACCCCGTGCGCGTCCGCCTCCGCCTCATGCATGGGAGGGGTCAGGGAGGAGGTGATGCCGTCACCAATGAGGCCCACCAGGAAAGATTCAGTACGCAAACTCATAGTTTCACTGTACGTGTCCGCCTCGTAAGATGCACCTACTTTCTTGAACCCGTACCAAATGCGCGCTGGAGTTGGGAAGAAGATAAAAATAATTTCTACGCCCACAAGAGCGATATGTCTGACAGAAACACCTCGAAGGTATAAGCTTGGTATAAGTGCTCGCGCGCCACGGCGCGCACATGAGACCACACAGACACCGTCACAGTGAAGTGATACCGATATTCGGAGGATAGATTGTCAATGACTGACAAGGCTATGGCACACTTCGCTGGCGCCGATGCATGGGTCGAGCAGTATTTCCTGAACAGCCCCGAAGATGAGCGTGAAGAGTTCACCCCGGCAGAGTTAGAGGATTTGGCTCGCACCCACCGTGCGCTGGCTCAAATCCGCCTGCCCAAGACCCCTGTCGTTGCCGCACGCAACGACGAGTACAACACCACCCTGTACGTCGCGACCGACGACATGCCGCACATCGTCAGCTCCCTGACCGCATGCCTTGCCACGCACTTTGGTGGTTTCGTCACCATTCTTCACCCTACCTTCCTCGCTGAACGCGGCCCGGACGGTACCCTCCTGAGCCTGCGCGGCACCGGCATGCGCGGCAACCTTGCCAGCGGTGATACCGCCACCCTTGGCGTGCCCTCCCTCAAGCTCAGCGAGAACGCCCCGGCGGGTACCACTGTCGCTATTGAATCCTGGATTGCGGTTCGCCTGACCCGCTACCTCACTGAGGAAGAGCAGCGCCGCTGCGAGAAGGAAGTTGAGCGCGTCCTCGCTGACGTTCGCGCCTGCCACACCGACCTGGATGCCATGGTCGCCCGCGTTTTCGACCTGGCGCAGTCCATGTACGACCTGCGCGGCGCAACCCTGGGTCATGGTGAGGAATCCTACGCCGCCAACCCGCGCGGTGTGGAGCCTGCATCCCGTGTGGAGGTGGCACAGGACTTCCTGCGCTGGCTGGCCCGCGGCAACTTCGTGTTCATGGGTGTTAAGGAGCGTGTGCTGGACGGCACCTCCGGCGCTATTTCTCTGGTGGACCGCCCCGGTTCGGCGCTCGGTATTCTGCGCACCACGGAGGGTAGGAGCCGCATCCCCCTTTCGGGTGAGACCCTGGAGCGTGCCCTGTTCCCGCGCCCCCTGTACATCACGAAGGCGAATTCCCGCTCCACTGTCGCACGGAACGACTACCTGGACTACATTGGTGTGCGCCGCTTCGACCTGAACGGCCGCGTGATTGGTGAGTACGTCATTCTGGGTCTGTTCACCCGCCAGGCGTACGCACTGCCCGCTATTGAGACTCCGCTGGTGCGTGAGCGTATCGCGATGGTGCGCCGCCGCCTTGGCTACCACCCCGGTTCTTACTCTGACAAGGCGCTTCTGGGTGCCTTGGAGGATTACCCGCGCCTGGAGCTGCTGCACGCTTCCGCTAATGATCTGACCGATACGTTCGGCGGCATCATGGGCCTGGAGGAGCGCCGCAAGACCCGCCTGTTCCTGCGCGCTGACCGGTTCAACCGGTTTATTTCCGCCGTGGTGTACCTGCCTCGGGATCGTTACAACACGAACGTGTGCTCCCGTATCCAGAGGGTGTTCCAACAGGAATTTGATCTTAGTGCCATCGACCATGAGGTGTACCTGTCCTCCTCATCGTTGGCGCGTCTATTTTTCCGCATTCGGCTCACCAACCCCAACGATGTGCCGAAGACGGATCATCAAGCTCTCGAAAAGCGACTGCAAGAAGCCGCCCGCTCCTGGGTGGAAGCAACCGCAGCTGCTATTGAGGCATGGAAACCCGGAGCGGCAGGCCGCCGACTCGCATCAGCCTGGGCAGATGCGACTAGCGCAGCCTACCGAGCCGATTACACAGTAGAACAAGCAATCGAGGATATCGTGATTCTTGAATCTCTCTCGGGCCAGAAGCCCGCCGCAATCAAGGTTGAAGCCGGCGAAGCCAACACCACCCGACTGAAGACCTACCTGTCCGCACCTCACACCCTCACCGAGCTTCTGCCGGTTATGCAGAATATGGGTCTGGTCGTTGTTGATCAGAAGCCCTACGAGTTCAAGCCTGAGGACGGCGAAGACTACGGCTACCTCTACGACTTCGGAGTTGAATTCCCCGAGGGCGTGGACGCAAACGCTGTGGCTTCCCTGTACGAGGATGCCCTGAACGCCTACCTGCTCGGTGAGCGCGAGTCCGATACCCTGGACCGCCTGATCCTGGCTGAGGGCCTGACCTGGCAGGAAGTACGTCTGTTCCGTGCCCTGAACCACTACCTGATTCAGCTGGGCCTGGGCTACACCCCGTCCTTCATGTCGAACACCCTGCTCGCTAACCCGGCCATCACCAAGCACCTGGTCGAGTTCTTCGAGGTCAGCTTCGACCCGAACAACGGTCTCAACGATGAGCAGCGCAATGCACGCCGTGACGAAATCGAAGCAGCCCTGGTTGAGGAACTGAACCAGATCCCCACCCTGGACGCTGACCGCTACCTGCGCTCCCTCGGCAAGGTTATCCGCGCTATCCTGCGCACCAACGCATACCTTGCTGACCGCCCCGCACTCGCGTTCAAGGTGGCACCGCAGGAGATCGACTTCGCACCCCTGCCCCGCCCCAAGTTCGAGATTTTCGTCTACTCCCCGCGCGTTGAGGGTGTTCACCTGCGCTTCGGTAGCGTTGCACGTGGTGGCCTGCGCTGGTCGGATCGCCGTGACGACTTCCGCACCGAGGTGCTCGGCCTGGTCAAGGCCCAGATGGTGAAGAACGCCGTCATTATCCCCACCGGCGCGAAGGGTGGCTTCTACCCCAAGCAGCTGCCCGACCCCGCAGTGGATCGTGACGCATGGATCACCGAGGGCCGCGAGTCCTACAAGGTCTTCATCGGCTCCCTGCTGGATGTCACCGACAACCTCGCAGTGGGCACCGACGGCTCCGAGACCGTTGTCCGCCCCGAAGGTGTTGTAGCACGCGACGCTGACGACTACTACCTGGTGGTTGCAGCGGATAAGGGCACCGCAGCATTCTCCGACACCGCAAACGCAATCAGCCTGGAGCGCGGCTTCTGGCTGGGCGACGCCTTCGCATCCGGCGGCTCCGTCGGTTACGACCACAAGGCTATGGGCATCACCGCACGTGGTGCATGGGAGTCCGTCAAGCGTCACTTCGCTGAGCTCGGCCACGACGCTCAGACCGAAGAGTTCACCGCAGTCGGCATTGGCGACATGTCCGGTGACGTGTTCGGTAACGGTCTGCTCCGCTCCAAGGCAACCCGCCTGGTCGCAGCATTCGACCACCGCGACATCTTCCTGGACCCGAACCCGAACGCGGCAGTGTCCTTCGACGAGCGTCAGCGCCTGTACAACCTGCCCCGTTCCTCCTGGCAGGACTACAACCGCGACCTGATTTCCGCCGGTGGTGGCGTGTACTCTCGCGGTCTGAAGTCCATCGAGATTACCCCCGAGGTGCGCGAGGTTCTGGGCCTGGATGAGTCCGTTACCGAGCTGGCACCGACCGAGCTGATTTCCGCAATCCTCAAGGCACCGGTCGACCTGATTTACAACGGCGGTATCGGTACCTACGTGAAGGCATCCACCGAGACCAACGCACAGGTTGGCGACAAGGCTAACGATGCACTGCGCGTCAACGGTAAGGACCTGCGCGCCAAGATTGTTGGCGAGGGCGGTAACCTCGGCTTCACCCAGCTGGGTCGTATTGAGGCTGCGCTCAACGGCGTTATCCTCAACACCGACGCAATCGACAACTCCGCAGGTGTGGAAACCAGTGACCGTGAGGTCAACATCAAGATTCTGGTGGACCGCCTCGTGGCACACGGCGAGCTGTCCAGCGAAGAGCGTGCTTCCTTCATCGAGTCCCTGCAGGACGAGGTCGGCGGCAAGGTCCTCGAGACCAACGTTGAGCAGAACGTTCTGCTGCAGGGTGAGTTCCACGGCTCCTTCCTGGGCACCAACCTGTACAAGCGCCTCATGCACGACCTGGAAGAGCACGCCGGCCTGAACCGCGCCGTCGAGTTCCTGCCCACCGACGAGGAGCTGGACGAGCGTCTGGAGACCACCGGCGACCGCCTGACCCGCCCCGAGCTGTCCGTCCTGGCTGCGTACGTGAAGATTTACCTCACCCACGCACTGGAGCAGACCGACTTCGCGGACGACCCCTACCTGGAAGGCGTTCTGCGCAGCTACTTCCCGGCAGCACTGGTCGAGCGTTTCGGTCAGCACCTGGACTCGCACCCGCTGCGTAAGGAAATCATTTGCACCCGCGTCGCTAACGAGCTGGTCAACATTGGCGGTATCACCTTCGCATACCGCGTGATGGAGGAGTTCAACGTCGGTATCGATTCCGTCGCACGCGCCTTCATCGTCGCTCGCGAGCTCTTCGAGCTGGGCACCGCAGCTAAGCTGCACCGCGAACTGCCCCCGAAGACCCCGCTGGACGCATGGTTCACCGTTCTGCGCGACAACCAGCGCGTTCTGGATCGTGCTGTCCGCTGGTTCATCACCGAGCGTGGCGTGGTTGCTGGCACCAGCATCTCTGAGCTGCTGGAGACCTTCGGTTCCGTCGTCGAGATGCGCCATAACCTGCCCGAGTACCTCTCCGGTACCTCCCGCGAGCGTGTTCGTGCAAAGCGCGACGCAGGCGAGGCATGGGGCCTGCCCGAGGAACTCATCGTCATCTGGATCCGCGGTTTCGAGGGCTACGCCCTGCTGGACGTCATCCGTTCGGCACGCGACCACGACTTCGAGGCAACCTCGCTGGCACCGGTCTACTTCGCAACCTACGACCGCTTCAAGGTGGACGAGCTGCTCGGCCTCATCTCCGACCTGCCCCGCAGCGACCGCTGGGAGATCCTGGCACGTCAGGCACTGCGCGGCAGCCTCTACGAGACCGCTGCAGGTCTGGCACTGTCTGTGGCAGAGGGCGCGAAGGGTGACTTCTCCACCGTGGACGGTGCGCAGAAGGCACTGGCTACCTGGATTGAAGAGCACCCGACCCGCGTGGGTAACATCGACCGCATCCTGAAGGAGATTGGCGAGGCCGCTCTGGACGTCACGGGTCACCCGCGCCTGGCTGTAGTGTCCGTGGCACTGCGTACTCTCTCGAGTGCATCCTAAATAGCTAAGGCCCGTTAGGGTCGCTTAGAGCATCCCGGTTCCCTCCCGGTGGGAGGGGCCGGGATGCTTTTGCGCAGGGACACATGGTGCGTGCACAGGTAGTGCGGGGGATCCTTGGTTGGGTGAACCTTGTGCCGGTGTGCCAGCGCGTCAGCACCTAGCGTGGAGCACCCAAATCAAGGTTGTTGCACCCCGCGTATATTGCATAGAATATTGCTCTCACTAGATGTTTTGCATTCTTGTGTGATGCGCATTATGTGGGTGTGTCCTAAATCCCTCCAAATATCAAGTAGAGGGTTAAGGAAACCAAAGGTTTTAGTTGATATATGCCGTATATTGATTCACGGCGGCATCAGCGCAAGCCATGGGGACCCGGCACTTCTCGGTACGACGACTCTTTCCCCTGGCGCGTCACACGGTGCTGTTCAAACACACTGCCCCTAATCTTTACGATTATCGACTGAAAGTCTGCAAGATTGTCTACCAACCACGGTACTGAGGAAAAAAGCAACAGCGCATGGCGCCTCCTCATTAACTTTCTGCTTTACGTCTCTCCGGTCGCCCTGCTGACCACCGTCTTCCCCATGGTCACCCCGACCATTAACCGGTACAACCTTGATGGTGTACCCCTGATCCAGGTGATTCTGGCGGCGTCCATTACCGTTCCTTGGCTCAGCCAGGCAGCCTGCCTGCCCCTTTACCGTGCTATCCAGATGGAGCACAAGAAGATTGCGGATGCCCGCGAAGGCCTGCGTATTCACGCTGAAACCCTTGAGCACCAGCTCAAGCGTGCCGAAGCACGAGCCGTACGCGCACGTATGTCCGAGCCGCAGTTCCAGGACATTACCGACCTGACCGCGTTCACCCGCAACTGGCTCTATCTCTTCTTCATGACCATGCCGCTGGTGCTGCTCTTCGCAATTCCGGTCGCCCTCGTTCTTCACTGGAGCCCGACTGCATTCGGTGCGTTCTTCGTCCTGGGCGTTCTCAACATTGCGTTCGCGCAGCTGCTGGTCATCCCGAACCTCGCGAAGAACCGCATCATCTGGTTCATCGCGTGGCTTGGCTACACTCTTGCCTTGTACTGCTATCCCGTCATCTGGTTCCTGCCGCCGCTGGTTGGTTCGCTCATCCTGCTTGTGAGCCTCGGTAAGGACCTGGTGCACCTGCTGCACTTCGCGCGCATCCCGCTCAAGGACATTGCGCTCGACGCCCTGCGCGGCTTCTTCACCGGCTCCATCATCTGGGCTGATAAGTACATGCTCTTCCTGGTCACCGGCGGTGAAATCAACGTCGTGGCAATCTACCTGAGCCTGATCCCCTGCGTTATCGCCTACAACTACTTCTTCGTGGTGGAGGCAGACCGCGTCAACGCAAGCATCCAGCACCTGTGGACCATCTTCGACCGCCTGCCCTACAAGGGTGTTCAGGAGGAGTCCTCGAAGGCTCTGCGCACCTCCAACCACGCTATCCGTAACTCCCTGCTGATTTACATCGCCAGCGCTATTGTCACCGGCATCCTGATGTTCATCTTCCTGCCGCAGTCCTACCCGCTGGCGCTCTCCGGCCTGGTCGTGGCGTTCCTCTTCGTTGCAGTGGCACTGCTGATTTACCAGATCGAGTACATGACCATGTACGTCACCGTGCAGCTGCTCTCCGCAGCGCACCTGGTGCTGCTCTTCATCTCCTTCATGATCCTGCCCAACGAGACCGGCTACCTGCCCATCATCGTGGGCGAGACAGTGCTCGCCTTCGCATGCTACCGCGTCTACCGTCAGGCGTGGGCTGCACCCGAGTACTCCCTCTTCTGGCGTCGAGCCCTCGCCTGGTAAGAACCGCACGGTCCGCGAAAGATACACACGACAATGACTGAACAGATGTACCGAAACCACTACGCGCCGCTGCAGCTTCCGGCTCCCGGCCCCCACTACAGCGACCCCGAATACCCGGACGTTGACGTCGCCATCATCATGGAATCCACCTACCCCTACCTCAAGGGTGGGGTGTCCGCGGTGGTGCACGATATCGTCTGCGAAAACCCGGATCTGACCTACGGCATTATTCACATCGCCTGGGATAAGAACTCCCCCCACGAAGACCTCTACGGCATGCCCGAGAACGTCAAGTGGGTCAAGGTGCTGTACCTGAGCCTGGAAGTCAACCGCGACGCCTTCGCGGAAGCCTGCGACCCCTCCGCACTGCGCATGAACTTTGCGGAGCGTCAGGCGCTCACCCAGCGCCTCATGGACGGATTCAGCGCCCTCATCGCCGGCGACGTGAACCCCCTCTGGAAGCTCTACGACGAGGGCATCAACCCCGCAACCCGCAGCTACAACCTCTTCGGTCTCTTCGGAACCCGTGAGTTCATGCAGGCGATTGCGGGTCTGGGCTTCTTCTCCGAGGTGCCCTTCGGTGAGCTCTTCTGGAAGGTGCGCGACTTCGTCTCCATCCTCTTTGCGATCCTGCACGAGCGGATGCCGCACGCCCGCGTCTACCACGCCCACACCACCGGGTACGCGGCACTCATCGCCGCCGCAGCCGCACGTGACCACGGCACCAGCTTCCTGCTGACCGAGCACAACCTGTACATTCGCGACACCGTGAACACCAAGCTCGAGCGCAACATGGCGAAGCCCGTCACCACCGACTACGCCTTCCTCAACGAGGAGCGTGAGCACCCCGGCCTGGGCCCGGTCACCCTCGACGAGCGTGCCTGGTCCGTCTGGTTCGTCGAAATGGGACGCTTCTGCTACCCCAGCGCCGACATGGCAACCTACCTGTACCCCAAGGCACTGGAAGAGGCACGCGGTATTGGTGCGCCCATCGACCAGATGAACGCGGGCGAGAAGGACCGCGCAATCATTCTGCCCAACGGTATGCTCATCGAGTCCGTGGCGGAAGCCTACTACGCCCGCCAGTCGGCGCGTGCCCGCATCCTCGCTGAGGGCCGCGGCCACGTGTGGCGCTTCGTGTTCATCGCCCGCGTGGTGCCTATTAAGGGCCTGACCGACCTGATTCGCTCCCTCGCGGTGCTGCGCGATCAGGGTCTGGTGAACTTCCACCTGGACGTGCTCGGCCCCAAGGACCACCTGCCCGAGTACTACGAGCTGTGCCTGCGCACCATCGAAGAGCTCAACATGGGCGAGTACATCACCTTCCACGGCACCGTGAACGTGCGTGCGATGCTCGACCGCTTCGACCTGCTGCTCATGCCCAGCTACAATGAGGGTCAGCCGATTGTGGCGCTCGAGGCGATGGCTGCGTCCATCCCGCTGGTCAGCACCGACGTGGGCGGTATGTCCCAGCTCATCGACGATGTGCTGGTCGCCCCCGACGGCCACGAAATCGGTAACTGCGGTATCTTGACCATCCCCGGCGATATTCACGGCTTCGCGGCGGCGCTGCGCACCCTCATGGAGGAGCCCAGCATCTACGAACGCTACTGTGTGAACGCCTACGACCGTATCGTCAGCTTCTTCCAGCTGCGACTGGTCATGGACCGCTACAACACGATCTACCGCGAGCTGGGCAAGCTGCCCCCTCGCGCCCCCGAATTCGACCCGGAGTACGATGGCGAATAAACTCACCCGCTTGGGCGGACCCGGCAAATTTGGTGCCTGGGTCCGCTACGGCGGTAAGCCCATTACCCAGCAGCAGCTCGATTTTGCGGTCAAGAACTACTCTGTCGCAATCCTGCAGCCCTGGGAACTGGACGCGGCACGCTACCTGAAGAAGCGTGCACCTCAAATGGTGGTGCTGGCGTACAAGTGCCTGTCCTCCACCCGCTCTTATGAGCCCGGCCCGATCTATTCTTCGGGTGTCTCTTACCCGCTGGCGCAATCGATGGCGAACTCCGGTAAGGATTTCTTCGCCCACCGCCTCAACGGTGACCGTATCGAATGGAAGGGCTACCCCAAGCACTTCCAGATGCAGGTGTGGAACGCCGACTACCGTTGGCAGTGGGTGGACGCTGTGGTGCGCGAAATGCGTAACTCACCCTTCGACGGGGTCATGGCGGATAACGACATCGAGAACGACTACTACGACCTGAACTTGCCCATCCAGGGTGTGGAGTCTATGACGAAGATCCGTGAGCACCTGGATTTTCTGGTCGCGTACGCCGGTATTGAGCTGAATAAAATCGGCAAGATTCTGGTGCCCAATATTGCTGAGTCTCGTCTGCGTTACGGCAAGTGGGAGCGTCACAGCGCCTACGGTGGCGGCTTTGAGGAGGTGTGGCTCGGCTGGGGTCCGAACGACTACCTGTCTTCGCCGTACGCCGTGATGCAGGGTCGTGAGATTGCGAACGGCTCGGCGGGCGACGTGAACCTGGGTACTACTTTTGCGGGTCTGGGTGGCCGTAGCGCCGCCTCGCAGAAGAAGGTGACGATTCTGCGTACCCCGCTCAGCGACCGCAAGGCTGCTATTACCGGTACGGATGAGAACTTCCTGTACGGTTTGGCGGGCTTCTGGGTGTTTGGTGGAGGCGCCTTCACCGGCATCAGCGCAACCCACCACGACGCCTACGACGAGATCCCGCACGCCCCGGAGCTTTCCTACGACCTGGGCGATCCGGTCGGCGGCATTATCGCTCAGAAGACCGCTCAGACTCGTGCCTTTACGCGCGGTTGGGCTGCCCTGAACACCGGCTCGAAGGATGTGACCGTGAAGGTTCCTTCCGGCCTGGTGGATGCGGCAAACCGCCCAGTGCCCTTGAGCTTCACGCTGCGGGCACATCAGGGTGTGGTGTACCGCCGTAAGGCGTAATTCACCGCTCGCGTAGCTCTTCTGAGCTTCTGTGCGACACCCCTTATTTGCGCATATAACCTCATAAACAAACCCACCGGCAATATAGCCAAATGGCTATATGTACCGGTGGGTTTGCTATATGTGTGCTAGATGAGCTGGGGTAGCTTACTTAGCGGGGTAGGAGGGCACGTCGTAGCCGCCCATGCGCTCCAGAACGCGAATCACCTGGCAGGAGTAACCGAACTCGTTGTCGTACCAGACGTAGACAATTGCGGAGTCATCGGTCACCACGGTAGCCAGCGAGTCCACAACACCTGCGGTGCGGGAACCCACGAAGTCGGTGGAAACAGCCTCGGGGGAATCCGAGTAGCCCACCTGGCGGCGCAGCTCGCCGTCGATGGACTCGCGGCGGAACAGCTCGTTCAGTTCCTCAGCGGAACCTGCGGGCTTGGTCAGCTTCACGTTCAGGATTGCCATGGAGACGTCCGGGGTGGGAACGCGGATCGCGTTACCGGTCAGCTTGCCTTCCAGCTGCGGCAGAGCCTTCGAAACAGCCTTTGCAGCACCGGTCTCGGTGATGACCATGTTCAGCACAGCGGAGCGACCGCGGCGGTCACCCTTGTGGAAGTTGTCGATCAGGTTCTGATCGTTGGTGAACGCGTGGACGGTCTCAACGTGGCCGCGCTCAACACCGTATGCGTCATCCAGAACCTTCAGTGCCGGGGTGATCGCGTTGGTGGTGCAGGATGCTGCGGAGAGGATCTTGTCCTCATCGGTGATGACGTTGTCGTTCACACCGAACACGATGTTCTTCATGTCGCCCTTACCGGGAGCGGTCAGCAGAACACGAGAAATACCGGGGCAGTTCAGGTGCTGCTCGAGGCCCGGAACGTCGCGCCAGCGGCCGGTGTTGTCCACCAGCAGAGCGTCCTTGATGCCGTACTCGGTGTAGTCGACAGTGGTCGGGTCAGAGGAGTAAATGAAGCGAACCGGAACACCGTTAGCGATGATGGTGCTGTTCTCCTCGTCCACCTCAATAACGCCCTTGAACGGGCCGTGAACAGAGTCGCGCTCCAGCAGGGACGCACGCTTGACCAGGTCCTGGTCACCGTTCTTACGGACCACAACAGCGCGCAGGTTCAGGCCAGAACCCAGCGGCGAGGAGGAACGCTCCAGCAGAATACGAGCCAGCAGGCGACCAATACGACCGAAGCCGTACAGCACAACGTCCTGCTCCTTCGGCTGGTCACCCTGGTGGTTCACGGAGGAACCCAGCTGCTCGGGCAGCCACATGGACAGCTCGGGGGAGCCAGCCTCGTGGTGTGCCTTGTGCAGAGCAGCAATGTTAATCGAGCACGCGCCCAGGTTCAGCTCAACCAGGGCGCGAACCAGCTCGAGGGAGTGCGCGGGGTTCAGGGGCGCACCATCGATGTGGGATACGAAATCGTGCAGCTTCAGCAACTCAATGACAGACTTGTTGACCAGGCTGCGGCCGTGAATGCTCAGCACCACGCCGTTCTCGCGGTGCAGCTTACCGATGAGGGGGATCAGCTCCTCTGCGGTAGCCTCACGGTTAACCCAGGTAGCGGTTGCAGTCGTCACGTATGACCTTCTTCCTAACTTCGTCGTTGGAGGGTAGGCGCGACGATGCTGTCGCGTCAATACCGTGCCGGGCGTTAAGACCCGGCGTCGGTTTAAGTCTAACCCGTGCGGACCCCTTCAGAGCCTCAAAATTAGCGATATTGAGGCTAAAAGTCAGAAGAGACAGAAGGCAGTTTGTGAACCCACACGGCAAGCCAACATAAGCCCTCAAAAGGGAAAGCAAAACCACTTTAAATACCCACAAAAACACACGTCACGACCCGGAAAACATGAGTAGAATTGAAACCATGTTGACTGTAATCGGTGAAGCACTCGTAGACGTCGTCCACCAGCACGACGGAGAAACCCGCGCCTACCCCGGCGGATCGCCCATGAACGTAGCCGTCGGCGCACGCCGTCTCGGCCACCCCACCAACTTCGTCGGCCACTACGGCCCCGACGCCTACGGCAAGAGCATTGACGCACACCTGGAAGCATCCCAGGTGACCCTGCCCTTCGAACACAGTGCTGAGCGCACCTCCGTCGCCCAGGCAACCATTGGCGCCGACGGCGCGGCAGAGTACGAGTTCGACATCACCTGGTCCCTCGACTCCGTCGCCGAGAAGCTCACCGAACTGGCACGCACCTCCGACGCAGTGCACACCGGCTCCATCGCCGCCATGCTCGAACCCGGCGCGCACGTGGTCGCAGCAGCCTTCGAAGCCGCTCGCGACAGCGCCCTGCTCAGCTACGACCCGAACTGCCGCCCCACCCTCATCCACAACGTTGACGAGGGCCGCGCATGGGCTGAAAAGTTCGTGTCCCTCTCCACCGTTGTGAAGGCATCCGACGAGGATCTGCAGTGGCTCTACCCCGACCGCTCCCTCGATGACACCGCACGCGCGTGGCTTGACCTCGGCGCCGAGCTGATGGTCATCACCCGCGGCGAGGATGGCCCCATCGCCTTCACCAAGAAGTACCCCGAGGGCGTCAGCCAGCCTGCACACCGCGTTGAGGTTGCGGACACCGTCGGCGCCGGTGACTCCCTCATGGCGGCACTCATCGCGGGCCTGCTCGACCGCGGTATCGCCGGCGCTGAGGCGCGCGCCAAGGTCGCCGCACTGACCGCCGAAGACATCGCCGACCTGCTGAGTTTCTCCGCAACCGCAGCCGGCATCACCGTCTCCCGCGCGGGCGCTAACCCGCCCACCCGTGAAGAACTGACCGCTGTACTCAACGGCTAAATAATCTACGCCTCGCCGGCGGATAGCTCACTCTGTCCGCCGGCGTCGCCATATCCACCCGCACCCCAACGCTGAGGAGCACCATGACCAACATCGGCACCGCACCCCTGCCCCGCGAACCCTACGCGGGCCTGCCCGAACTGCCCGAATTCACCCTGACCTCCACCGACATTCAGGACGGCGGCACCGCCCCCGAATGGATGCGCTCCGCCCTCTTCGGCATTGCTGGCGGTCAGGACCGCTCCCCGCAGCTGTCCTGGAGCGGATTCCCCGAGGGCACCAAGTCCTTCGTGCTGACCTGCTTCGACCCGGATGCGCCGGTCCCCAGTGGTTTCTGGCACTGGACTGTCTCCAACATTCCCGCCAACGTGACCAGCATTGACACTGGCGCGGATGCACCCGCCGGCGCCCTGACGCACCGCAACGACGCAGGTGTGGCGGGCTTCCTGGGTGCTGCCCCTCCGGCTGGTCACGGCCCGCACCGCTACATCTTCTGCGTCACCGCCGTGGACGTGGAGAAGCTCGACATTGATGAGAACGCCAGCCCCGCCGTCGTGAACTTTAACCTGCTCGGCCACGGTCTGGGTCGCGCGTTCCTGACCGTCACCTACGCGGAACCGGCGGCATAGCGCGTAGCCCTAACCAGCACCGATACACCCCACCACTGAAGGCATATCTGCATGATCAAGCTCATCGCCAGCGACCTGGACGGCACCCTCATCGGGCACGACTTCCGGTTCCGTCCGCGTACCCTGCGCGCCCTTGAGGCCGCCCGCGCCGCCGGAATCGACATCGTCTTCGTCACCGGCCGCCCGAGCCGCTGGCTCACGCCCCTGCGCGAGCAGACCGACTTCGACTCCTACGCCATCTGCTCCAACGGCGCCGTGGTGTACCACCTGGGCGCGAACGAGGTGGAAGAAGTCAACGGCGCTGATCCCGCGGTGATTGCCCGTACTCACGAGCTGCTGGAGCCCATGTTCCCTGACGCCACCTACACCCTGGAAACCGTGGATACCGTCTTTATCCAGGGGCCGCACGAGGGCGGCGAGGTGCTCGAGGGCGCCCGCGTAGTGGAGGCGAAAATCGCCGAGGCGCTCGAGCGCATCGGCTCCACGCCCGTCATTAAGTACCTGATTCGCGTGCCCGGCATGGACCCCGATATTCTGCAGGCGCGCGTGCACCAGGCCGTGGGATCGCTCGTGGCCGTCACGCGCGGCGTGGTGGGCGAACCCTTGGTCGAGATGGGCTCTAAGACCGTGAATAAGGGGCGGATTCTGGAGAAGTTCGCGGCACGCCACGGCATTGAGGCGCACGAGGTGATGGCCTTTGGTGACATGCCGAACGATGCGGAGATGCTCTGCTGGGCGGGGGAGGGCTTCGCCATGGCCTCGGGGCAGCCGGCGCTCATTGCGAAGGTGGGGCGCACCTGCCCGCCCTTCCATGAGGACGGTGTGGCGCAGACGATTGAGGCGATGCTCGCCGAACGGTCCTAGGCACCTAGTACTAGCCACCCAGTACTAGCTATTCAGCACGAGCGGTTGGGTGAGCCTCCGCAGACATAACGCAGACATAAACTTTTATGTCTACACATAAAAAATTTGAGTCTAGACATAAAAATTTATGTCTAGACTCAAATTTTTGTGTCTGATTTACATCTGATTTGTGTCTAGACTAAAATTTTTTGTATGAACAACGTGGAATGGACCCCCGAATGGCTTACTGAAACCATCAAACTACTGCGCACTCACGGTAGCGATACGCAGTTTATTGAGGTCAAAAAAGCCCACGGAGGCTACCCCGGAAGCCTAGACGCAACCCTCAGTAGCTTCTCCAATAGTTCCACGGGCGGAATCATTATCTGCGGCCTCGATGAGAATAATGACTTCGCTCCTGTAGGCGTATACGACCCCGCAGACCTAGAAAAAACCCTGGGCAACAAGCTCCGCAGGGGCCTCAAACCGCCGAACACCATGGAATCCGGCACCATCCTCTACGAAGACGCCAAAATCTTTGTTGCCGCAATCCCTCCGCTACCTCCCTACGAACGCCCCGCCTACATTGGCGGTAAAGCGTACGTGCGTTCCGGTGACGGTGACCATGAAATGAGCCGCCACGAAACCGACCTGATGGTGGCTCAGCGGACACGTACCGGATTCGATGAGGAGCCGGTGGAATACACCTCCACGGCTGATCTAGACGAAGGCCTCAAAACTGCTTATCTGCGAGACGTACGCGCTAAATCACGCCGCCTTGCTGGAAGCTCCGATGAAGAAGTGCTCCGCCGCAAGGGAATTATTGCCCTCGGAACCGACAACCTTTCCCTTGCCGGCCTGTACGCCTTGGGTTCTTACCCCCAAGAGTTCAGGCCCTCGCTCAAAGTCACCGGAGTCGTCATCGACCCAAACGGTAAAGCTCGCAACCTCGATAAATTCGAGGCGGACGGCCCCATCCCCGCCATGCTCGAAGAGACTCTGGCATGGATCAATCGGAACCTGGCACACCCGGTTGTCGAGCTGTCCAATGGGCATCTCGTCAACGGGCGGGAAGTACCCGATATTGCCCTTCGTGAGATTCTGTCGAATGCACTCGTACATCGTAGCCTCAACCCCAAAGCAGATACCGAAGAGGTGCGCGTCAGGATTTTCCCCGACCGAATCTCTGTAGAAAACCCCGGTGGTCTATACGGAATCACTCTCCAGCGTCTGCAAGAGTATGGGGAACGTTCCCGCGTGAATGACCGCCTGTATGACGTCTGCACGCACGTAACAACCCCCGACGACGGATACCGAGTCATCGAGGGTGAGGGTAGCGGCATCTACACTGCCCAGGAGGCGGTGCGTCAGGCAGGGCTGAAACCCATCCAATTCATTGATGGGGTCATTCGTTTTACCGCGATTATTAGCCGGGAGCCTCTGGTTGGTGCTCGTGCCGCCGATGTCGGTTCACCGCAGCAGAAGTCGGAAGCAGGCCCGCACCAATCGTCACCTACGGTTCCCAGCAGCCGTCAGGAGGCGGTGCTCCTCGCTCTGCGCTCGCTACGCCACCCCGCCGGTATCGACGACATCATGGGTGCTCTTCCCGGGCCTTTTGCTGAGCTGCAGAAGCCGCAGGTCCGGTACGTTCTGACAAAGCTTCTTCAAGAGGGCGTGATTGTGCGTGAAGGCGGTCGAGGTAACCGCAATACGACATACCGCCTGGCCTAATCGAACATCGGGCTAACAACAAAAGCGGCCCGGATGGATTGGTTTCCATCCGGGCCGCTTTTCTATGCCCTACGCCTCAGGAGAATCACTCCTGCCGGGCCGTGAGGAGCCTAGTGCACCTCAGTGCTCTTCTCAGGGTCGAAGGGTTCCAACGGGTCGCCAGCAGCCTTCGTGTACTTCGCGATGAAAGTCATCAGGTGGAAGATAATCAGAGTTGCCGCGGTACCCAGAGCAATACCGGCGAAAGACAGCTCACCGAAGGTCCAGGTGTAGTCCGCAATACCCACAATCAGCGCCACAGCGGCGGTAGTCAGGTTAATCTGGTTCGAGAAGTTCACGCGGTTCTCGCTCCAAATACGGGCACCAAGCATACCGATCATGCCGTACAGAACGGTTGCGGCACCGCCCAGAACACCCGCGGGAACGGTTGCAATTGCCGCACCGAACGCGGGGAACATGGACAGCGCAATCGCGAAAATAGCAGCCACCCAGTACGCCGCGGTGGAGTACACCTTGGTCGCAGCCATCACGCCGATGTTCTCAGCGTAGGTGGTGGTACCGGAACCGCCGCCCATACCGGCGATGGTGGTTGCCAGGCCGTCCGCCATGAGGGCGCGGCCGGAGTAGTCGTCGAGGTTCTTGCCGCTCATCAGAGCAACAGACTTCACGTGACCGATGTTCTCAGCCACGAGCACCAGAATCACGGGGATGAACAGGCCGGCGAGCTCCCAGTGGAACTCGGGGGTCTGGAACTGCGGCAGGCCAATGATGCCCTGGGTCTGCACAGCCTTGTCAATCTTGGAGAAGTCTACCTCACCGCGAATCACGGCGGTGATGTAGCCGATACCCACACCCAGCAGGATGGACAGGCGGCCAATGATGCCCTTGAAGAGCACCGAAATCAGGATGATGGAGCACAGGGTCACCAGTGCGGTCACCGGTGCCATCATGAAGTTGTCCTTAGCGCTCTTTGCCAGGTTGAAACCAATCAGCGCCACAATCGAGCCGGTGACAACCGGCGGCATGAGCTTGGTGAGCCAGCCGGTGCCAGCAAACTGAACGATCAAGCCGACCAGGAACAGGGCGATACCCGCCATAACGATGCCGCCGAGGGCGCCAGCGGGGCCGTGCGAGTTCATGGCAGCCGCCAGAGGCGCAATGAACGCAAACGAAGAACCCAAGTAGGAGGGGACGCGTCCGCGAGTAATGAGCAGGAACAGGACCGTGCCGAGACCCGAGAAGAACAGGGTGGTTGCCGGCGGGAAGCCGGTAATAATCGGCACGAGGAAGGTTGCGCCGAACATTGCAACCACGTGCTGCGCGCCAATGCCGATAGTAATCGGCCAGGCGAGGCGCTCGTTCGGGGCGACGAAGGAACCGGGCTGAATGCTTCGACCGTCGCCGTGAATCGACCAGTCAAAGCCGAGAAGTTTAGAGATGCTCAAAGGGAGCTCCTGAGGTGAATGTGGTGGTGTATAAAATTCCACATAATTCTACGCGTATACAGGCATAGGTCACAGCTAAACGGCTGTAAATATGAGCAGGGATACGTTGAGCGGGGCATATATTCTCTTATGATGAGCCCCAAACCCCTAATATATAGCCCAGAATGCATCAATACCCCGTATATGCAGTTCAAGGCATATACGGGGTATTGATGCAAAGAGCGAATAAAAACACTCGCTACACGCAGCTCAATGGCTTAGAGAGCGTCACGCAGGTTATCCAGGTGATCGTAACGCGCCAGCTCATAACGCAGGTGACCCTCGGTCGGGGACTGAACCGGCAGGAACGACGCCTCACGCAGGCGACGAGCAGTCGGGGAATCAGCCACGTAACCGGCGCCTCCAACGACCTGCAGCTCAAAGTGAGTAGCAGGAGTGCTAGGAGGGTCGTGAATTGTGCTGGGGTCAGGCCGGTGGTACGGCGAGAAGGCAACGGTTCCTACCTGTGCGTGTATGGTTGGTGGTTGGTTTTTGTATTTCACCATCATACGTGGACAAGAGGTGAGGGGCCGTTGTTTTTCGGTGTGGTGAAGAGTGGTTAGGCGGTTGGGGGGGTACACCCCTAATGAATAACCCTCCTTAATCCTCCTTTGACCTATTGGCGTTACGTATAGTCTCGTGCGTTCGTGAGCTATCTGAGTTTTTATTGAAGAGAGCCCAGATAAGAGAAATGAGGCCGATTACTGCGAATACGAAACCGACTTTCGCGGGGTCTACTACACCCCATGAAATATTCTGCATGGTTAGCCAGGCTACTCCGCCTACGAGAATTGAGATGATGCTCCAGAAAATTTCTTTCGATTTTTCGGTTTTCATGATGCCTACCTTCCTTATGAAAAAGCTTTCATTCTTAAATATATATAGGGGTAAAAGTATGCGAGTTTCAAATTAAATAGGCGGGGAGAATCAGCTAGAAGAATTTACTGCCTTCGGCACTGGCGTAGCAGGCGGGAGGCAAGCGCATCCAGAATAATGTCGAGCAGTCCGATCACCAGGGTCGCTGTGAGCATTTCAGCGGGCGTTGAGAATCTCGTAGCCCAGGCCGGAGGAAATACCGAGCATTTCCACCCGGACAATAATAACCCAGCCGATACCCAGCGCTAGACTCGCCGGGTTCAAGGGTCAGGTTTACCGGCTCTTCAGAGTTGAGTGTGGTTGGA
>NZ_KV811061.1:0-242 GCF_001812975.1 Rothia sp. HMSC073B08
CCTTCCTTTTCGGAGGGACTTTCATTGAGGGTATTCGGTGAAGGTGCCCGGCGGTTCCGAGGAATTGATTTCCCTTCCTTTTCGGAGGGACTTTCATTGAGGGCCTACCGCTGCCGCTTCACCCCCATCATGAAGGCCAATTTCCCTTCCTTTTCGGAGGGACTTTCATTGAGGGTAATCTTTTCGTCATCAAAGACGATCACAAGGCGGGATTTCCCTTCCTTTTCGGAGGGACTTTCATT
>NZ_KV811062.1:0-771 GCF_001812975.1 Rothia sp. HMSC073B08
GGTTGTGGCTCTTTTCCCATTCGTGGACTTGGACTTTCGCTTCCTCAATGGGAGCCGTGTCCTTTGAAGCGCGTACGGTACTTCCGCCAGAAGAATTCTCACCGTTCCCATGCGTCGATGTTTTTGAAGAAGAGCTGGCGTCTGGATGTATGAAAATCTTCTCACAGACCTGTACCGAATTTGGATTGTTGGCTCTGCACTCAGAATATGATGCAAACTCACCTTCAACGCTGAATGCGTATGTAGAATTGGCAAGTGTTGCAATTAAAGCTAATGCGATGATTTTATTAGTGGACCTCATATTTACTCTTCCACCAAATTAGTTGATTCAATTAGCCAGGTCTTTCCGTTATGGCGTAATTTAATGTCCCACATATTGTTCGCGCCCTTTTTATTATCAAAGCTTTCCCAACTACCGTCAGGCTGAACATACATGACGCGCTTCCATTCCCTATATGCGCGCCAAATATAGGCATCACCATCTTCAGACCACGGTGCACCATTAGCTACAAAATTATGAGTTCCGTCAATGACCCAGCCACCCTTTTCGTACAGAGCAGTCATCCTGTCCGCAAAATCAAGTTCTTCCTTGAAAGAAGGGCTAATAAACGTATTAGTGACGGAATAATCGCCAGTCTGGATTGAGTAGTTTCCATGAAGAACCCAAGCTCGAATTGTCTTCTCCAAACCAGAGATAGACTTCTCGCGGTAACCCTCTTCGGGTGCCGGAGGCTTGGGCACATTCTGTGCAGGTCCCTGCCAGTCGGCCTT
>NZ_KV811062.1:871-206957 GCF_001812975.1 Rothia sp. HMSC073B08
GCAGGTCCCTGCCAGTCGGCCTTACGGTACTCTCCATCCGGCGCCTTCGAACCTCCCGAGTAGCCTCGGACAGTAGACGGGGTGGCGCTTGCCGAGGGTGACTCAGATGCCAAAGCGGTCTCGCTCGGTGCTGCGGAGGCGGTGGCTGCCGCCTCGTTATTTGCCTGCTGGCCACACGCCGCAAGCAGGGCGCCCAAGCCCACAAGGGCGCTGCTACCCAACAGGGTACGGCGATTGAAAATGGTCGAATCCATAGAAGATACGCTCCTATCATCGGTGACGGTGTGATATATGTGCATGTCGGGCCGCTTTTCACAGGTCAAGCTGACCACCGGAAGGAAAACAGCCCCGTAGCGCACCCAACAAACGCATCAATGCGTTATTGAACACTACAGTTACCACCCTACCGCATCTTTGTGTCTATTTGCGTTGCTTTGAGTGCAATAGTATCTGAACGTCATTATTCGGACACATCAATGCTTTATGTATCAAATAAATCTACACTCATGGAGGCCCCGCCCCTGCAGAATTTGTGCCATAGTTTAGCGTCTTCGACCATGGTTTTTAACTACGACCAAAGACACTAACCTATGGCACAAATCCGCAACTCATGACCGGATCCCCATCTGTGACAGGTGGGCGGGTGGGCTACACGGCGAGCGCATACATGTCGCGAAGGGCCTCTTCCGCCTCGTCGATGGCGTATCCGCTCTGGCAGAGAGCATCGCAGCCGTTACCGTAGCGGAGGCCGGCGAGGAACTCGCGGTCGGTCACCTCCGGCAGGTACACCATGAGGTATTCGCCGTTGTCAGTGAAGAAGTCGTCAATATTGGCGGCATCCTGGCCGGAGTAGAAGGCGCGGAAGTCTTCGTCATTGCAGTAACCAACCGTGTACATGAGGGGCTCCTTTGGTCGCTCGGCGGAGAGGGCGAGAACGCGTCGTTGTTCTCTACCACCAAGGTACGGGGCGCCCCTGACAAGATAAGGGGCTGCACCGCCCGTGCCGGAGAAAATACACAAAAATATTGCGTGACGAGGGGTTTTCTGGAGGCGCACTCCCCCACGGAAGATTACGGAAGCAACGAAAACGAGCTGTAAATAGTGATGCTACAACGATGCAATAGCATCACTATTTACAGCTCGCCATCCATTAGACGGAGAATAATCTACCAAGAGATTGAATCATCGATATATTAACCACTAAATCTTGGCCCATATAGTAGAGCAACTATCAGAAAACTAGCGTTCAAAAATAAGTAAACACACAAAGTGAAAACAATAGATCTAACTACTACCCTTATAGGGGTTTTATACTTTCCTTTGTTGACCCTATTCACTTCATTCTCGATAAGGTCAATTTTTATAGAGTATGAAATTGCCCCAACGATTGCACCTACCACAGGAAGTACCGTCGTGATCAAACCAAAAGGATCCCTTTGGATTAAGGCAATTGTAAAACCAATAAACAACCCAATAGTCGTCCCCCTGCCCGCATAGTCAATAAAATCACGCATCTGGGAAAATAGATAGCCAGGTTGCCAACGCTTCTTAACCCAATAGTACTTTGCGATGATATTCTCTTCTTTAATGAGATTCAGGATATCGTCGTAGCTGACAGAATCCGCATATCTTATTTCCACTATTTCGGAGCAAAGATCCCTCAATGATATATAAACCTCCCGATATGGGTCACATTTGGGAGTAAGACCAGTCATTTTTTCTAGCTGAGCCAAGGAATCAATACAATGACTTTGCGCGATAGAGCTTGGTGTCTTTTCAGTACACTTTAGAAAATTTTGAACTTTATCTTTAAATTCGTTATCTACATCTTTGGGAGGAAATAGATGAAATGGGTGAGATATATTAAATGCAGTATTCTTTATTACTACCTTCCCAAATCGTTTAAGAGATTCAACTCTAGATTCTCTAGATATACCAAATTCTTTTAGAAGATTAGCAATTATTTCCCTCCTGGCAGCCGCATACCAATAATATCCAGTTGATTCAAGAATCACCCGAAAGATAAGGAATACATTCGCAACTACCAGCACAAGTGAGGTCACTGCTGCAATCATACCGAGGTTACCCATAGTCTTTTCCTTCCCAACTCTGCGAATTTCGGTGCTTCTGATTACAGATTAGAAAAGACCCCTGACAAGATAAGGGGTTGCCGCGCCTGCGCCTGCAGAATTTGTGCCATGGTTTAGCGTCTTCGACCATGGCTTTTAACTACGACCAAAGACACTAACCTATGGCACAAATCCGTAAAACCATGACTAGATCCCCATCTGTGACAGGTGGGCGGGCTACACGGCGGGTAACTGGTTGTTTCGATAGGTTAGTGTCTTCGCCGTGGGCCTTTAACCCGTAGTGAAGACACTAACCTATCGAAGGAGCCCCGGCCCGCCCCCATAGACAGCGAAAAGCCACATGTGTTTCGAAAAGCCACCAAAGAAGTGGCTTTTCGAAACACATGTGGCTTCTGGGCGTAGAAAAATATTTACGCTTCCGAGGGCTTCGCGCCGGTCAGGCGGTACGCCTTGTACACGCCCGTCACGTTACGGACCACGTTCAGCACGTGCTCCAGCATGAAGCGGTCACCCAGCTCCAGGGCGAAGCGGTCCACCACGGTGCGATCCTCTGAGGTGTGCACGCGCGCATCCAGAATGTTCACGCCCGACTCAGAAATCGCACGAATCAGGTCGCTCAGCAGGCCCTTACGGTCCAGCGCCTCCACCTGAATCTGCACACGGTACGTAGCGGTCGGCGAAGACGCCCACTCGACCGTGGTCACGCGCGGCTCCTCGTCAGCGTTACGCATGTTCGGGCAGTCACGGCGATGCACCGAAATGCCGTTGTAGCGGGTCACAATGCCGATAATGTCATCCGGCGGAACCGGGGTGCAGCAGCGCGCAATCTTCGTCAGCACACCCTCAGCACCCGGCACAATCACGCCGTTATCGCCAATCGCCTTGCGGGTCGACTTCAGCAGCGTCTCGTCAAAGTCGCTGACCTCAACCTCGGGTGCCGGCTCGTCGCCGCGGTGCACCTCAACGAGGGTGTCAATGACCTGCTTCGGCGCGATTTCGTGCTCACCAATCGCACGGTACAGTGACGCCACATCGTTCTTGTGCAGCAGCTGAGCCACCTGAGTCATGATCTCCGGGCTCATCATCTTCTGCAGCGGTAGCTCACTGTTGCGCATGCTCTTGGTGAGCATCTCGCGGCCTGCGAGCAGCGCCTCCAGGCGGCGTTCCTTCGCGAAGTACTGGCGAATCTTCGTGCGAGCGCGTGAGGAGCGAACGAACTTCAGCCAGTCCTCGCTGGGTCCGGCGTCTTCGTTCTTCGTGGTCATAATCTCCACGGTGGCGCCGGTGGGCAGGACCGTGTGCAGCGGCACGAGGCGGCCGTTGACCTTCGCGCCGACGGTGCGGTCGCCGACCTCACTGTGGATGGCGTAGGCGAAGTCCACGGGGGTGGATCCGTTGGGCAGGGCGATTGCCTCGCCGTTGGGGGTAAGGACCACGATTTCGTCGGTGTCAAGGGTGTCAGCGAGCGACTCGTAGAACTTCTCCGACTCCGGGTTGGAGTTCGAAATCTCGGCAATAGACTGCAGGATGCCGACGTTCATCATCGCCGAG
Source organism: Rothia sp. HMSC073B08 (assembly GCF_001812975.1). Taxonomy (NCBI): domain Bacteria; kingdom Bacillati; phylum Actinomycetota; class Actinomycetes; order Micrococcales; family Micrococcaceae; genus Rothia; species Rothia sp. HMSC073B08. The sequence goes on from NZ_KV811062.1 coordinate 4,513, forward strand.
GTCTGGGTGCCCGGCTCCTTCGGGTCCTTCGCGGGCGCGCCGCCACGAGCCGCGACCTTCTCGCCGCGCGATGCTGCCTTGTAGCGCCAGTGCGCCGCCACACCGTATTCAGCTTCTTCGTGCATCTTGTAGGTGCGGATCTGAATCTCAAGCGGCAGGTTGCCCGGACCGTACACGGTCAGGTGCAACGACTGGTAGTTGTTGTTCTTCGGGTTCTTAATGTAGTCCTTGAAACGGCCAGTCATCGACGGCCACAGAGACAGCACGTGGCCGAGGACGGTGTAGCATTCCGCCTCTTCCTCGACCATGATGCGCACGGCAAGGATGTCGTTAATCTCGTCGAAGCTGCGGCCCTTCGTCTTCATCTTCTGATGAATCGAATAGTAGTGCTTCGGGCGGCCCGTCACGGTCGCGTCGATGCCCACCTCTTTCAGGCGGTCCGTAATCTTGGTGCGCGCCTCGTTCAGGAACTTTTCGAGGGCGGGGGTGCGTTCGCCGACCATGCGCACCATTTCGGCGTAAATTTCCGGGCTCATGGCGGCGAAGGACAGGTCCTCCAGCTCCCACTTGATCGTGTTCAGGCCCAGGCGGTGCGCGAGCGGCGCGTAAATTTTCAGGGTCTCCTCTGCCTTCTTCGCGGCAGAAGCCTGCGGCACAAAACGCCAAGTACGGGCGTTGTGCAGGCGGTCGGCAAGCTTGATGAGCAGCACGCGGATGTCCTTGCTCATGGACAGCACGAGCTTACGAATCGTCTCGATGGAGGCGTTCTCGCCGTACGTCATCTTGTCCAGCTTGGTCACGCCGTCGACCAGGTAGGCGACCTCCTCACCGAACTCTTCGGTGAGCTGCTCCATCGTGTAGTCGGTGTCTTCCACCGTGTCGTGCAGCAGACCCGCGGCGAGCACGGGGCCGGTCGCGCCCATCTCCGCAAGAATCGCGGTCACCGCGACCGGGTGGGTGATGTACGGGTCGCCACTCTTACGCTTCTGACCCTCGTGGCAGCGGTTCGCCACCTCGTAGGCGCGCTGCAGCACCTGGATGTCCTCATCCGGGTGGTAGCGGCGTACGGCACGCACGACCGGCGCAATCATCGGGGAGAAACGGATGGTACCGCCGTGCGAATCGGACGCCTCCATCTTGCTGCTGCGGCCACCAAAAACGAGGCGGTTAGGCACACGCCCGCTAGCAGCCATGACACGGTGCGAGCCGCGCTTCCTCTTCGCATCAGACGAATCAGTTTCAGGCAGAGGAATCGGGCCAGCGGGCCGAACCGCGGGCTTCTCGGCGGTCCCTGCAGGGTTCTCAGCGTTGGTGTTCACGGCAGGTTCTGCACTCATTCCGGGCTCCTTTGGACGTAACAGCGATGACCTGAGCCCCCGAATCTGCTCGTCGTTGAAAGGCGTGGATGCGGGCGCGCAGTATCTTCTACCTTTATCCTACCCAGCACGCGGATATGAGCCAAAATATGCGCGTAAACTATGCCGCACTGTGACACATTAGACCTGTGAAATATTAGGCCGGCAGGAACAGACCAGCGGGTATAAGACCCCGGGCACGCTAAAGGGGAGCCGACACCTTTCGGTATCGACTCCCCTATCGTTAGCAACGCCAGTAGCGCTGGCGGAACGCTGGCTAACCGTTCAGGTTCACGCGGTGAATCTCAATGGTTGCACGTGCCGGCTTCTTAGCAGGCTTCTCGGTTGCCTTCTCGTCCTCGGTCGCCTTGTCAGCAGATTCCTCAGACTTCGCAGCCTTCTCAGCCTCGGCGGGCTCCTCCGAAGAGTCACCCTCAGCCTCGTCAGCATCCTCAGCGTCCTTGAAGCTGCCGCTCTCCACCTTCGCGGTGTGCTCACGAATCTGAGCCTCACCCAAACGCAGCGAAGCATACAGCGGCGCAGACACGAACAGCGTACCGAACATGCCCACCAGAATACCCACAAACAGCGACAGGGACAGGTCCTGCAGAGTACCCGCACCCAGGATGAACGCACCAATGAACAAGATCGCGCCCACCGGCAGAACACCCACAATAGCGGTGTTAATCGAACGGACCAGAGTCTGGTTCACCGCCAAGTTAATCTGCTCGGCAAAGGTCGTGTCACGGCGTTCCAGCACATCCTCGGTGTTCTCACGAATCTTATCGAACACCACCACCGAGTCGTACAGCGAGTAGCTCAGAATCGTCAAGAAACCAATAATCGCACTCGGAGTAATCTCGAAGCCGAACGCGGCGTACAGGCCAACCGTCACCACCACGGTGAAGAACAGGCCCGCAATAGACGCCAGCGACATCTTCCAGGTGCGGAAGTAGAACGCCATACCAATCAGCGCAAGCACCACAAACGCGACCAGACCCCAGAACGCCTGACGGGTCACATCCGCACCCCAGGTCGGGCCCACAAACGAAGAGGTCACGTCATTCTCAGACACGCCGTAACCCTCCTGCAGAGCCGCCTTCACCTGCAGAGTCTCATCATCGCTGAGCTTGCTCATCTGGGCACGAATCGTACCCGGCGCAATATTGGTCACGCGAACATCCGAAGCGTCCTTCGCCTTCTCGTGAATAATGCGCTCACCCGTAGCAGTATCAACGTGCGCGGTCTTCGAGACCACGAACTCCGAACCGCCACGGAAATCAATACCCAGATTGAAGCCGCCACCAACAGCCGGAATCAGAACCGAAACCGCCATCAGCACAGCCGCAAGCAGCAGCCACAGGCGGCGCTTACCCACGAAGGGGTACGAGCGGGCACCCGAATGCAGGTCATTACCGAAGCGGGCAAAAGCATTAGGTTTCACATCGGTAGCCATGCTTAGCTCTCCTTCTTCTCATCAGAAGCAGACTCGTCAGCCTCAGCGGCAGCACGCTCTGCACGGCGACGCTCAGCAATGCTCAACTGCTTCTCCTCCGGGCTGCGGAGGCGACCGGCACCACGGTACAGCGGCGTAGCGCCCAGCGACTCAGGCGACAGGCCCGAGTGGCGGTGACCCTCACCGAAGTAGCGGGTATTCGACAGCAGAGTCAGCATCGGGTGGGTGAACAGGTACACGACCACAAGGTCAGCAATCGCAGTCAAACCAAGGGTGAACGCGAAGCCCTTCACCGAACCGACCGATACCACGTACAGCACCACAGCAGCCAGCAGGTTCACAGCCTTCGACGCCAGGATAGTGCGGGATGCACGCTGCCAACCGTGGTTCACCGCCGACGGGATCGTGCGGCCCGCACGGATCTCATCACGGATACGCTCAAAGTAGACGATGAACGAGTCAGCCGTAGCACCAATCGCCACAATCAGACCCGCCACACCAGCCAGGGACAGGCGGTAGTTCAACGCCCAACCCAGCAGCGCAATCGCCTCATACGAAATGATGCCAGCCACAACCAGCGACATCATCGTGACAAAGCCCAGCAGACGGTACTGGAACAGCGAGTACACGAACACCAGCAGCAGACCAATCAGACCGGTCAGCAGACCCACACGCAGCTGCTCCGAACCCAGAGTCGCAGAAATCTGCTGCTCCGACTGGATCGTGAAGCTAATCGGCAGGGCACCGTACTTGAGCTGATCGGCGAGAGCCTTCGCCTCCTGCTCGGTGAAGTTACCGGTAATCTGCGGCTTGCCGTCAGAAATCACAGCCTGCGACACCGGGGAAGACAGCACCTTGCCGTCCAGCAGAATCGCGAAGCGGGCACGCGGATCATGTGCGTTCTGCGCACGAATCGCGTTCAGGCGAGAAGTAATGTTCTGGAACTTCTCACGAGCCTCATCGTTGAACTGAATGTTCACAGCCCAACGGCCCGTAGTCACGCCCTGGCCGCTCGTCTCCTGCGAGTGGCTCGCGGTAGAAATATCGCTACCGCTCAGCTCCACAGGACCCAGAATGTACTTCTCCTGACCGTCAGTGGAGCACGCCACCATCGGCTTAGTCGGGTCCGCACTATCGGCGTCCTCATTGCGTGCCGCGGTGCAGTCCTTCGCCTCGTACTGCTTGTACAGATCCGCAGTAATCCAGTTACGGTCCGAACCATTAGTCGGCTCCGCGGACGGCTTGGGCAGCTTATCGTCCGCAGTGCGGGCATCCTCAGCCACCGCAGTACCGGCACCAGAAAGCAGCACCGGGCGGAACGTCATATTTGCAGACGCCTGAATCAGCTGACGAGTCTCAGCGCTAATCGTTCCGGGAACCGAAACAACCACGTTATTACCCGAGCCGAAGGAGGTGGTAACCTCCGCCTCCGAAACGCCGGCACCATCAACGCGCTGACGAATAATCTCAACCGCCTGGTTCAACTGCTCCTGGGAGACGTTCTCATCCGAAGAGCCATTGACCTTCGGAGAAAGAATCATCTGAGTACCACCCGAAAGGTCCAGGGCGAGCTTCGGTGCCCAAGAACCTCCCGCGTAGGTGGTGCCGAAAATACCGGCAGCCATAACAACCATGAGCAGGACCATCGAGAGGAGCGCCCCTCGCGCGGCTGCAAGCGGTGAACGCTTAGCCATAATGTTCCTTCTTCGTGTGAATAGTATTGAGTGTTCTACAGATTCCGTAACGCGAAAACCCGACGCCGCTCACTGGGCGCCGGGCTCATACGCGCTGAATTACTTAGCAGTATCAGAAGAGGTATCGGAAGCGGGAGCTTCGGATGCGGTAGCCTCGTACGCGTCCTCGGTCAGGGGCGCTGCGGGGGCTTCATCCTCAACAAGGTTCAGGATCGCGTTCATGGACGCAGTAATCACAACGCCCTCTGCAATCTGAAGCTGCAGCTTGTTGTTCTCAAGATCAGTGCTGACAACGGTGCCGTAGACGCCGGAAGCAGTCATCACCTGATCACCGGGAACGAGCGCACGTCGCATTGCCTGCAGCGCCTCAAGCTGCTTCTGCTGGTTCTTCTTAGCGGAAGTAAAAATCCAAAAAATTGCAGCAAAGAAGACAATCGTCATGATGACGTTGATGAGGAAGTTAAGATCCATGGTCTCACTTTCACATCCGCACCCGTGCCGCTCACCGCGAGGGTTGAGCGTACCAGAAGGTGTGGAATCGTAGATACAGTACGTATCCATCCTACGCGAGAGCATGAGCTTTAGCGCCCCGAACCAGCGTTTTTGTGAGGTTAACCTGAGTTTTGGACTCTCTCGGCGTAATTTTATGTCACTGGTAAAGACCGGCAGAGCCCGACAGAGCCCAATGGAACCCGACAGCGCCTGCAGAACCGGTAGAAAAGCTGCCGCGCTTGCAGAAGAGCTACCGCCCCTGCAGAAACCGGGGTACAGAGAAGCCCGCAGGAGGCGGATACCTCCCACGGGCTACTACAGTGTTATCAGCTGGTGCCGACCTAAAGCTGATACGGATCTAGAGCTGAATCTCCGGCGCTTCCAAGCCGAGGTGCTCCCACGCCGCGGGCAGAGCCACACGACCGCGCGGGGTACGACCGATCAGACCCTCACGCACCAGGTACGGCTCAGCAACCGTCTCCACAGTCTCCGTCTCTTCACCCACCGCAATGGCGAGGGTGGACAGACCCACCGGGCCGCCGCCAAACTTGTGAATCAGCGCCTCCAGCACGGCACGGTCCAAACGGTCCAGGCCGCGCGAATCCACCTCGTACATGTCTAGTGCGGTTGCGGCATCACGCGCGTTAATGCGATCCACGCCGTTGACCAGTGCCCAGTCACGCACACGGCGCAGCAGACGGTTCGCAATACGGGGCGTGCCGCGGGAACGACCGGCAATCTCGGTGAAACCCTCGGAGGTAATCTGCATATCCATCAGACCCGCGCTGCGGCGCAGTACCAGCTCCAGCTCCTCCACCGAGTAGAACTCCAAGTGACCGGTAAAGCCGAAGCGGTCACGCAGAGGACCGGGCAGCAGACCCGCACGGGTCGTCGCACCCACCAGGGTGAACTGCGGCAGCTCCAGCGGAATGGAAGTCGCACCCGCACCCTTACCGACCACAATGTCCACACGGAAATCTTCCATCGCCATGTAGAGCATTTCCTCAGCCGGGCGGCTCATACGGTGAATCTCATCCAGGAACAACACCTCACCGGGAGTCAGCGAAGACAGAATCGCCGCCAAATCACCCGAATGCTGAATCGCCGGGCCGGAGGTGATGCGCAGCGGCGCCTCCATCTCTGCCGCAATAATCATTGCGAGAGTGGTCTTACCCAGACCGGGAGGGCCCGACAGCAGCACATGGTCGGCGCTACGGCCACGCATCTTCGAAGCCTCCAGCACCAGGGACAGCTGCTGACGCACACGGCGCTGACCCACAAAGTCATCCAGGGACTTAGGGCGCAGTGCCGCCTCAATCATCTTCTCTTCAGGCTCTTCTTCCATTGCCACGAGGCGCTGGGCGGGAGCTGAAGACGCCTGAGTGCCGGGCACCTGACCGGGAAAATACCCGCCGGAAACCAGGGACGCCGCGGGCTGCGGCTCATAGGGATTCTGGCTCATAGAATTCTTCTTTCACAAAAGTTTGAGTGGGATACGTCGAACAGGGCGCGCCGTTTAGTGGCGGCCCACCGTGTTCTGAGTACCCAAGGAGGCGAGCACACCGCGCAGAGCCACACCCACCGGCTCAGTTTCTGCGGCAGGGTTGTGCTGCACGTAAGCGTCAATAGCGGCGGAAGCGTCCTTCTCGCTCCAGCCCAGAGAGGTGAGAGCGTCAAGCACCTGCGGCTTCCAGACAATGCCCTGGCTCAGCGGCAGCTCATCGGTCTGGCCATCGCTGAGAATCAGCTTGCCGGCAAGCTCCAGCACAATACGGCGGGCACCCTTCGGACCAATACCGGGAACCTTCGTGAACGCCTTATCGTCACCGGTCGCCACGGCGCGCTCCACCTCAGCAGCAGTGTGAACACTCAACACCGCCAGAGCAATACGCGGACCAATACCAGAAACCGAAAGCATCATATCGAACACTTCACGCTCGGCAGGCTCCGAAAAACCGTAGAGAGTCATCGACTCTTCACGCACAATCATGGTAGTCAGCACGGTAGCTTCCTCACCGGTGCGCAGCTTGGAGAGAGTACGCGCAGTGGCGTACACGAGCATGCCGAAACCGTTCACGTTAATCACCGCATGATCAAGGCCCACCTGAGCCACACGACCGGTCAGGGATGCAATCATTTCTCTCCACCTTTCAACACCGCGCCCACAGATTGAGGCTCGCGGCAGTGTGCGGGCACCGGGAACTCCGGCACCCACAGAACGCACTCCCCCAGTTCAACGGGGAGACACTACAAGTATATTAGAATATTTCTTCTGAAATCAAGCATATATTCGAACTTCTTAGCGAATATACGCAAGCCAGTAGGAGGGGCGCCAGAGCCCACGAAAGCGCCTCTAGCGGCGAGCGCGCGCCTCCGCCTCCATCCAGGCACGCTGCGCCGGAGTCAACGCCCCGCCACGGCGAGCCTGCGCCGGGCGTGAACCCTGGTGAGTCTGCGTCTGCGCCGCCATGTTGATACCCGAACCGATGCCGCCGCCACGCCAGCCGTGACAGATCGCAATCGCCAGGGCATCAGCAGCATCGGCGGGTTTTGGCATGGAATCCAGCCCCAAAATGCGGGTCACCATGCGACCCACCGACGCCTTATCGGCGCGGCCGCTACCGGTCACCGCCGCCTTCACCTCCGAGGGGGTATGGAAGAACACCGGCACGCCGCGCATCGCCGCCGCAGAAATCACCGCGCCCGAAGCATGCGCCGTACCAATCACCGTGTTCACCTGCTCCTGAGCGAAGATACGCTCAATCGCCAGGGCATCCGGCTTATAGGTGTCGAGCCAGTGGGAGGCGGCGTTGAAAATCCAGAGAATACGCTGGTCCAGGGACTCCGCCGGGATCGTGCCGGCAACACCCACGTTCACGAAGTGCGCCTTACGGTCGGCGGTCATATCGAGCATGGAGAAACCGCAGCGGGTCAGACCCGGGTCAACACCCATGATGCGGGTTGCACCCGGCACGCGCTCCACGGCGGCGGCGGTACGGTTCTCACGCATGCTATCGCGTGCGGCAGGTTGAGCGGCGGTCATCATCTCCCCTTTCGACAAACTCCCTACAGAATCTCTAGATTCTAGCCCTTCAGAATCCTAGCACCCGGTACCGGGGTGTGCCACGAGCACGGTCACCGCGTAAACAATCACCGCGTGAACAGTCACCGTGCGCCCCGCGAAAAGTACCCAGCGCATCCCCAAAATAGCCCCAGACGCTAAGAAGCCACTCCCCCAACCAGCCACCCTACGGCGGCTCGGTTAAAGGAGCGGCTTCTTCAAGCATCAGATATCAGAATCCGAGTGATTACTCAGCTTCCAGCTCTGCCATGACCTCAGCAGAAACGTTAGCGTTCGAGTAGACGTTCTGAACGTCGTCGAGCTCTTCAATAGCGTCTGCCAGCTTCATGAACTTCTTAGCACCCTCAGCGTCCAGGTCAACCTGCATGGTCGGACGGAAGACCGGGTCGTCGTTGTTGTACTCCAGGCCAGCCTCGTCCAGTGCCTTACGGATCTCGGGCAGGTCGGTCGGTGCGGAAACAACGGTGAAGATATCGCCCTCGTCCAGAACCTCTTCAGCGCCTGCATCCAGAACAGCCATCAGAACGTCGTCCTCGGTCAGGCCGTCAGTCTTGGTGACCTCAGCAACGCCCTTACGCTCGAACAGGAACGCAACCGAACCCTGGTCAGCCATGGTGCCGCCGTTACGGGTCACAGCCAGGCGAACCTCAGACGCTGCGCGGTTACGGTTATCGGTCAGACACTCAATGTACAGAGCGGTACCCTGCGGGCCGCGTGCTTCGTACATAATTTCGGTGTAGTCAATGGTCTCACCGGTCAGACCAGCACCACGCTTGATTGCGCGGTCAATGTTGTCGTTAGGAACGGAGTTCTTCTTCGCCTTCGACACAGCCAGGTCAAGAGCGGGGTTACCAGCAATATCAGCGCCGCCCATACGTGCTGCAACTTCAATTGCCTTAATGAACTTCGCGAAAGCCTTCGCGCGCTTAGCGTCGATAGCAGCCTTCTTGTGCTTAGTAGTCGCCCATTTAGAGTGACCGGACATTCGTATCTCCCTTAGTCAAAACCTCCGTGCGGGCACGGCGAAACGTCCCACGCACCGTACTGTACTCACATAACTATACCGTAGCGGAGGCGCACACCACCTCAGAAAGTGCACGCCACCGCCAGGAATAGGCTAGCGGGGGCGGGACGCAGCCGAAGCGCGCGCCTTCTCCACCAGCGAGTCGTCAATCGTGTTCGGCGTGAACTCGCCAAAGCGACGAATTGCGGCCTGCTCAATCAGGTAGTCCGCAATCTTCGGGTTCTTCGGCAGCAGCGAACCGTGCAGGTAGGTGCCAATTACGTTGTGCACGCGCGCACCCTCATGCGAGTCGGTCACGTTGTTGCCCTCACCCTTAGTGACGGTAGCCAGCGGGGTGCAACCCTCGCCCAGGTAGGTCAGGCCCGAGTGGTTCTCAAAACCAATGACGGTGCCGAACTCCGCAGACTCCTCAACGATGTTGCCAATCAGGCGGTCATCGCCGCCGACGGTGTGCGCATCAAAAATGCCGATACCCTTCAGCACCTCACCCTCACGGGTGCGGAATTCCTTGCCGAACAGCTGGTACAGGCCACAAATGACGAGCATGGGCACGCCGTCCTCAGCCAGCGAGCGCAGCGTGTCACCGTTCGCGTGCAGGTCATCCTGAATCACGGACTGACCCGAGTCCTGACCGCCGCCACCCAGAATAATGTCAACATCTTCCGGGAAAGGCTGACCGGGGTTGTGGTCCAGAATCTGCACGTCAAAGCCGTGCGCCTGCGCGCGACGAGCCAACGCCAGGGTGTTACCCCAGTCGCCGTAAATGTTCATGTCGAGCGGGTACAGCTGCAGAATACGCAGAGTCTTACCGTTATTGGGGCCGGAGGCGGGGGTGCCCTCAAAAGTGTGAGTTGCCGTCATTAGGAAACCCTCTCAACGTCAGTGATCTTTGCGAGCTCTTCACGCAGAGCCAGCATTGCGGTGTAGGTGCAGAAAATACGCATGGGCGCGTTACCGCTGGAGGCAATGAAGCCCTTGAGCGCATCGGCGAGGTTCTCGTTGACCTCGTCAACCTTCACGCCGTCATGCTCCAGGCGCAGCGCCATATCCCAGGCGCGCACACCCGAAACCATCTGCACGCCGGTCTTCTTCAAGCTGTCGAAGTCAACATCCCACAGCCAGGACACGTCACGACCGTCAGCGTACTGGTCGTTAATCGTGATCATGGTGGCGTAGTCGTCAGCGTTCGCGCTCGCCAGGGATAGGCGGAAACCGCTCGGGTTCTTCACGAGCAACAGCTGCAGCGGGCGGCCGTTCACGTTCAGGGTCTCACCGCGACCGAAGGCGGGGGTAATCTTCGCCAGCTCCGCGATGAGCTTATCTTCGTTGAGCTTCTCGCCCATGACGGCGCGGGTCAGCGCCATAGCGCCAGCCGCGTTGAAGATGTTGTAAATACCGTAGAGGTTAATCTCGCCAACTCGCTCCACACCCGCCAGGTCGAAGGTTGCGGAGGTGCCGGAGAACGCGGTCAGGGTGACGTCTGCCTCGGGCAGGGTTGCCTTCGCGACGGTGCCGCCGCGCATCTCATCATCCGAGGGGAAGTACGAGCGCAGGGACTCATCCAGACCGTAGTACTTGACGGTCACGCCAGGCTGCACGTTCTCAGCGAGGGAGCGGATACGCGGGTCCTCACGGTTGAGCACCACGGTGCCGGTCGTTGCGGAGGCGACAGTCGCCAGCATACGGCGGGTCGTGTCAATCTCACCGAAGCGATCCAGCTGGTCACGCAGAACGTTCAGCAGCAGAGCGTAATCGGGCTTGACAGCCTTGACGAAGTGCACGGCGTGCGCCTCGTCCAGCTCAAGCACAGCAATATCAGCGTCAAGCTTGCCGCCGAGGGTCATCTCGCCCAGCAGTGCCGCGGCGACACCGCGCACAAAGTTCGAACCGGTGCGGTTAGTGAAAACCTTCAGACCCTGAGCTTCAAGCAGCTGCACAGCCATCTTCGTGGTGGTGGTCTTACCGTTCGTGCCGGAGACAACAACCACGCCGTAGGGCAGCTTCGCGAGCTCTTCAGCGACGAAGTCGGGGTGCAATTTTTCCATGACAAGGCCGGGGAAGGCGGAGCCGCCGCCGCGAAGCTTAGTCGCGGCGCGTACGCCCTGGCCGAGAAGACGAATGAGGGGTTTGGACATGCTTACCATTTTAGTACACGCACGCCAGCGGCTGAATGGCCCGCCGGGCTCGTTCGCTCATGCCGGACGGGGCGGGGTTACTGGGGTTTTGGTGCGGGGTTTGGTTCGGGCGGGGTGGGGTTTGGTGCGGGGCTCCGGCTAGGGCGAAGCGCCGGGGGTATTAGAACAGCGAGCCCGCTTAGAAGAGCAAGCCCGCTTAGAACAGAGAACCCTGCACCCTCACCCGCGTGAACTCCTGCGCCGGCTCCACCAGCACATTCCGCCACGCGGCAGTATTCACCAGGAACGCCGCGTCAGCATCGCCGGTGTGGGCGCTCAAAAACTGACCCGCCGCGCCCGTGCAGAAGAAGCCAGCCGCCCCGCTCTCAGTACCGGAACCACCCAGACCAGATTCACAGGGCGCCAGCGGTTCGGGCGATTGCGCGCGCAGAGCCGCATACGGGCGGTTCATGGCAAGCGACGGAATCCACGGCTCATCCAGGGCGGTGAGCGGCACCTCCGGGTCGGTACGTGCTAGTTCGGCGAGCGCTTCGCGGGCGCGGGCAACCGCCTCCTGATGGGCAACACGAAGCTGCGCGCCGGGCAGCGGGTTCGTCCAGGCGCGGTACTTGCTCGCCACCTGCTTGACCTGCGGAATCTTCGCGAGAGCGGTCACGGCGTCCTCGGCGCGGCGAATGGCAAGCCCGTCGGGTGCGAGCGCAATGTAGGTGGCGGTGGCGACCGCCTGCTCATCCAGGCGGCGCGGGGTCGAATGCAGGGAGCTCGTGCCGACCTTGTGCGTGCCGTCGGGGAACGTCGCGATGTAGAGGCGATGCTCCAGCATGGCGTAGGCGCGCATGGATTCGGTGAGCGTTCCGGGGTACAGGTGCGCGCTGTGCAGGGCGGTGAATTCGTCGCGGGCGGTGCAGCGTGGGCACTGCTGGCCACGCCGGATGCGGGCGCCTTCGGGGCAGGGTACGCGGCGTATTCCCACGGAGGCTCCCCCAGAGATTCCCGCGGATTCGGGGGCGGCGTCATTGCTCGTGCCGGTGGTGTAGCCGGCGCAGTAACGGTAGAGTTCCCCCTCGCTATCGCGCGGAATGCGCAACCCCAGATAGGCGCCGGGAGTCAACGGAATCTGGATGCGAACCCCGCTCGGAACGCCACGCTGCGCGGGGCTGTTTTCCTGCTTAGGGTCGCTCTCCCCCGCCGCTTGAGATGCCCGGTTATGAGCTCCTTCAGCGACCCCGCGGGGCACGACCGGTTCCACCTCAATGAGCGGGCGGCGGTTGGACCAGCGGATCTGCCTCCAGATGAGTAGCTGCGGTGCGCCTGCAGAATCACCGGCGGCGGCATCATGACCGGCACCAGCATTATTACCGGCGGCGGGCGCAGCAGCAAACTCGTCGAAAGCAGTCTCAAGCAGGTTGGGGTAGTCCATAGCATTCCACTCTAGCGGGTCTGGCGGGTTCTTTCTCGAGGGGTGCGGCGCATCCTGGCGCAACGTCCCCGAGGGGCAAAAGCAGCGCCCTCGAAATGCAAAAGAGGCCAGCGTCCTTCACGCTGATCCGCACCCCCGCAGTGTTGCCGTGCGTTCACGCACGACGGGGTGGGTTCTCAGCTGAGGCGCTGACCTCTGTGGTTGAGGCAGGGCGCTTACCCTGCCAAGCCCGAAAGCGATCGGTGACCGCTATTTTTCGGTGAGCTATGCGGTGTCTCTGGAAGCCGGAAGCTTCCCAACAGCGTCGCTGCATTTAAAACTTTGCCATATCCAATGTACATAACATCATTCAAATACGCATCGACTGCCTAATCTGCGCATTTATGACGCAGAATTTCTATGCACTAGCTGGCAAATTGAAGCAATTAGTGCAAAATTTCAAAATCACCAAGCCGCTCAGCCGGACTATCTGACGGATGAACCACGCCATCTAGCTGAGGCGGGCAAACCCCTCCGCAATAGCCACACGCATATCGTCCAGCGTGCGGGACATAGTCTTGGTGTGAGCGATAATCGGCAGGAAATTCGTATCCCCACTCCAGCGCGGCAGAATGTGCTGATGCAGGTGATCAGCAATGCCCGCACCGCCCACCTTGCCCTGATTAATGCCAATGTTGAAGCCGTCATTATGCGACACCTCGCGCAGAACCTTCATGGCGAGCTGCGTCAGCTGCGCAATCTCCATGGTTTCTGCCTCGGTCGCATCATCGTAGAACGGGATGTGGCGGTACGGGCAGACCAGCAGGTGACCGGGGTTGTACGGGTAGAGGTTGAGAATCACGAAGGCATGCTCGCCGCGATGCACAATCAGCGACTCTTCGTCACTGCGGCTGGGCGCGGTGCAGAAGGGGCAGGTCTTCTCGGTGTAGTCCTTCTGGCCACCGCTCACGTAGGCGGTGCGGTGAGGGGTCCACAGGCGCTGGAACTGGTCCGGTGCGCCGGGCAGCTCGAAGGAATCCTGCACCGAGGCTGCGGTGCCGTGCTCGGGGGTCGTGTTCTCGCTCATAGTCCCATTCTATAACCCACACGCGGCAACAGGAACGCCCCGTCCGTCATGCGTGCCAGATATGAGATAACTCCCCCGGCAGCGCGCTTAGCTGTGCTGCTTTTCCAGGTGAATGATGCGGGTGGCACCCTCAAAGGTCATGGGGAAGCTCAGCACGCCGTCCTCCATGACGAATTCCTTGGTTTCCTTATCGGAGGCGTACGGTGCGTGGCTCAGCTTCGCGTGGTCCACGTGCGAAATGTAGCTGAAGTTGCCGGTCTTCGCCTCGAAAGTGCCAGCCCAGAAGGGGGTTGCCAGCTCTTCGTGGTTCAGGTGGTAGGTGACCTCGATAATGCCGTCGTGAATGACTGCGTCCATGTAGTTCTCAAGGTTGGTAGAGTCCTGCTGAACCCAGGTGCCGTCCATGATTTTCTGCGAGCGCGCAACGGCTGCCGAGGAAGGCATGGGCGCCGCGGTGTATGCGGTCTGTTCCTGAGCATCCGGCGTATAGCTACCGGCACCCGCCGGCGCGGGGGTTTCAGTGGGCTGGGTCGCGGTAGGGTGAATCGACGGGTCCTGCGAGGTATTGACCGCCGCCTTAATTCCGGTGCTGTCGTCGCCGGGGGCGGGAACGGCGCTGGGCTCGACGGTTTCAAAAGCTGCGGGGTCAACAACCGCACTTGCGGAGGCGTTATTCGGTGCGGGTGCACACGCGGTGAGAGAGAGCGCGCCGAGTAGAGCGAGCGCGCCCAGAGTGGACTTAGGTACCACGAACGTGTCCTAACAGAGTTATGTGTTTGAGTGAGTTTGTGAGTTGAGTGGTGCCTCCCCGTGAGTGAGGTGGGGATACGACGACACCCCGTAGCGCATTGAGGCTACAGGGCGTTCGATAACCGGCACGGTAGATAGTTTATAGGCTCTGGCTAGGAGTTTCACCAGTGGCGGCCATTTTTAAAAGATAGTTTGGTCACATTAGATCTTAAGTTGAGGGGTTTTTCGCGCACACGAGCCCCAATTTGCACTCTCCACGGGCTAATTTTGCCTCGACAAGGCGAAATATCCCGCACGGTGGCGTGGGCGGCAATTTTCTTGCCTTCGTCTTGCCTTCGCGTGGGCTCGGCACCCAAACCCACCGCTTCAATAAGTATGCGGTGTGGGTTTGAGCGCCAAGCCTCAACTGAACTGTTATATCTGCGCTGCTATCTGCGCTACCGCAACCGAGCCGCTACAGCCCGGTTACTGTCCGCAGGGTATTTGCGAGCGGACTACTGCTTGCGGGAACGTAGCGAGAACTTCTCACGAATAATCGTGAACGTCTGGCGGGTCTCCTCCAGCAGGGCGACCGGCTCCTGCTCGCGCACCGCAACCTCATGAGATGCCGAGGAGTCGGCAGGTTCACCAGCCCGCGCGGCGCCGGGCGCGGTGTTCGGGGTAGCCTCCGCAGAAGCTGCCGCAGCAGCACCCGGAGCGCCAGGAGTACCAGGGGCAGTAAAGCCCGCGGCGGCGCTGAAACCGGCGCGGCGTGCCGCCTCCGCATCCGAAGGAACCGGGTGCACACCGTCTTCATCCACGACCTCACGCAGCCTGCAGTCGCGGGCTTCACGGCGCGCATACTCACGAGCCAGCAGGGCACGCAACTCAGAAATCTCCTGGCGAAGATCGTCCACGTCAGCCTTGGTTGCGGGGTACTCCTGCTCCTCCCTGCCACCAAACTTTTCGATAATCCAGCTGGCGAGCGCACCGGTAGCAACCGCGACCAAGCCCCCGCCGTACAGCATGACGATCACGGCGATGACCCTGCCGATACCGGTGACCGGGTAAACGTCTCCGTAGCCGACCGTGGCGAGGGTCGTGAACATCCACCAGTAGGCGGTGGGCAGGTCACGAATCATCGCGCCCGGCTCGGAGGACTCCACCGAATAGATCGACAGGGCAAACATGATGATGAAGATCGCGGTGTAGCCGAAGAGCTTCATCCCCAGTTCGGAGAGCCTCTTATATTGGCGGTTGGCGGTCATATAAATCATGGAGAGGAAGCTGACAATACGCCACGCGGGCAGCAGCACAATCGCCAGGTTCATCAGGTTATGCGTGATGAAGTAGAGTCGCCGCGGCGCCAAGTACAGGCGAATGCAGTAGTCGGCGGCGAATAGGCCCCACAGGATCATCTGAATGATGTTGAGGTACGCGTCGTACGGCTCCTGAATGCGTGTGCTCATGATGGGCGCGGCGAACGCGAGCAGGTACAGTACGGACGCCACGAACATGGGCGTGGAGGAGCGTTCCTCCCACGCCGCCAGGTTCTTCTCGCCGCGGTACTTGCTGAGCGTGCGGAACAGGCGGGTGCGCGGGGCGCGACGCGGCGGGTCCGTGACGGTGCGGGTGACCGTGCGGATAGTCGTGGTGTGCGTTTCAGGTTCGCCTACATCAATAATCTCGGCGTCACCATCGGGGTTACCCTGGGTGCCCGCTTTCTGGTCGCCCTTGCCGTGCGGGTGATGCGTGGTGCGGGTGATGCGACGCTCCTCGCGGTGCGTACCGTCCGGCGCGTCGGTGGTGGCGTATTCTTCGACGACCTCTTCGTAGTCGTCGGGGTCCAGGTCGGTGGAGTAGACGGAGTGGGTGCTGTCCAGGCGGGCGCTATCAATCTGCACGGCATCAACCTGTACTGCCTCCATGCCGGGGGCGGTAGCCTCTGCGGGGCTACTTGCTGCAGCACTAGTTTTGGCGGCACTGGATTCTGCCGGTGCCGACTGGGTATAACCAGCCTTCGTGGTATTCTCAGCGGCGGCTTCAGATGCGGTAGTTTCAGATGCAACAGTTTCAGGGCGCGCAGACGCACCCACCGGGCTGTTCCCCGGAATATTGCCCGAGGTATTCCCCGAGGTATTCCCCGAGGTATTGGGTGCTGTGCCGTTCTTTACCGTGTTGTCTGTCTGGTTCTGTTCTGCCTTATCCATAGTGTGAATGATACTCCACGCCGTTGCGTTTGCGTTTCTATTTCGTTGCACTGTGACCTTGTGCTGTGACCTTTGGGCGGCGGTCTTTACACCGCGGTTTTGTGCACGATACTGTGTCGAAATCGGGCGGCGGTTCGGTTGCGGTGGAGAACCGTTCGGGTGCGAAGATGACGGTGTATTGTGCGGGTGTGGATCGTAAGGAGCGTAGTGTGCCTGCGGGTGGCCGCGTGTTTGTGGAGGATTTGGGGGTGCGTGCTTCGGCGGGTTCTCCCCTATTTTGTGGTGTGGTGACTTCTGATAGTACTGCTAGCTGGAATGTTACGGCCCTCGGCGGCCGCGCCTAAGAAAAACTCAAACCGGATTGTGGGAGGTGGGCGCGCCTCCACAGATACGCTCGAGCAACCCCGCACGATGAGCATAATACCCCCGGGAAGCCCGCCAACACGCGGCACACCCCGCCGCTCGCTTCGGTGTAAAACCGACACCCCGTATGGTGACAAGTAGTCGCCAAGCTTAGCCATAGCTAAGCGGAAAAGACGGTGTTCAAGAGCACATACTGAAAGGTAAGACAGTCTCACTAAGGAGATTCATCATGACCACCGTTGTGTCAAACACTTCCAAAGCACTCAAGTCCCCCTACGAGGACACCCTCAAGCGTCTACTCTCCGATGCGCGCGCAGAAGCCGTCGAATCCAGCGTCTCCGAACTCGAGCGCCTGGCAATCTCCCACGACGCATCCCACTACCTGCTCGTGCCCGCCGGCCTGGTCCGCCCCGACTCCGCCGAAGACGTCGCCAACATCTTCCGCGCAGCCGGCGACCTCGGTCTGCCGCTGACCTTCCGCTCCGGCGGCACCTCCCTCTCCGGCCAGTCCAGCGGCGACGGCCTCATGGTCGACACCCGCCGCCACTTCAAGAAAATTGAGGTCCTTGAAGACGGCAAGAAGGTGCGCGTGCAGCCCGGCGCGACCATCATGATGGTCAACAACTACCTGGCACCCTACGGCTACAAGCTCGGCCCCGACCCGGCATCTTGGTCCGCCTGCACCATCGGTGGCGTGGTCGCGAACAACTCCTCCGGCATGTCTTCGGGCACCAAGTACAACACGTACAACACCCTCGACTCCATGGTGTTAGTGCTGCCCAGCGGCACCATCATCGACACCGCCGAGCCGGACGCCGACCAGAAGCTGCGCTCCCTCGAACCTGAACTCCACGAGGGCCTGCTGCGCCTGCGCAAGCGCGTGCTTGAGAACCCCGAATCCATGGCGAAGATTCGCCAGCAGTACTCCATGAAGAACACCATGGGTTACGGCCTGAACTCCCTGGTCGACTTTGAAACCCCCGTGGACATTCTGCAGCACCTGCTGATCGGTTCGGAGGGTACCCTCGGCTTCGTCGCTTCGGCAACCTACCGCACCCTGCCGATTCTGAAGAACACCTCGACCGGCCTGCTCGTGTTCGACAACCTCATCGATGCTGCACGCTCCGTGCCCGAACTGGTCGCTAACAAGCTGGCAACCGTCGAGCTGATGGATGCCACCAGTATTCGTGTGGCTCAGCGTACCGGCCAGGCTGCGGAGGCGCTCGCCGCCATCGACGTGAAGGATCACGCCGCCCTGCTGGTTGAGTTCCAGGGTAACTCCGAGCAGGAGCTGAGCGACCTTGCCGCCGCCGCAGCACCCATGTTCAAGAGCCTGCCGGTGGCGTCGCCGGTGTCGATGACCAGCAAGCTGTCTGAGCGTAACGCCCTGTGGGCTGCACGCCGCGGCCTGTACACCACCGTTGCGGGCAACCGCCCCTCCGGCACGAACGCGCTGCTTGAAGACGTGGTCGTGCCCGTCGAGGTTCTGGGTAACACCTGTAGCGACCTGACCAAGCTGTTCGACGCACACGGCTACAAGGACTCCGTGATTTTCGGTCACGCGAAGGACGGCAACATCCACTTCATGCTGAACGAGCAGTTCCGCGACCCGAAGCAGCTGGACCGCTACCGCGAGTTCACCGAAGAAATGGTTCAGCTGATTCTTGCCGCTGACGGCTCGCTGAAGGCTGAGCACGGTACCGGCCGCATCATGGCTCCGTTCGTGAGCCGCCAGTTCGGTGAGGAACTCTTCGACGTGATGCGCCAGATCAAGCGCCTCATCGACCCGAAGGGCTTCATGAACCCCGGCGTGCTGATTGCCGAGCCGGACACCGACTACGTGACCGACCTGAAGGTCGCCGAAACCGTTGAGGAAGAAGTCGACCGCTGCGTGGAGTGCGGCTACTGCGAGCCGGTCTGCCCCTCCCGCAACCTGACCCTCACCCCGCGCCAGCGCATCGTGATGCGCCGTGAAATTGCCGCCGCCGAAGTGAACGGCGACCACGACCTCGCCGAGCGCCTGCGTAAGGAATACGAGTACAACGGCATCGACACCTGCGCCGTGGACGGCATGTGCCAGACCCGCTGCCCCGTGAACATTAACACCGGTGACCTGATTCGCCGCCTGCGTTCTGAGAACCAGGACAAGCTGGCCGCCGCCGGCTGGAAGGTTGCCGCACAGCAGTGGGGCGTCATGGATAAGGTAGCCGGCAAGGCCCTGACCGTGGCGAAGAAGCTGCCGTTCCCCGTGGTGCACGGCACCACCGACATTGCCCGCAAGGTCATGGGTGACGACATGGTTCCGTCCTACAAGAAGGACCTGCCTGTTGGTGGCCCGGCGCGTAAGCCGCACAAGGACGCAACCGCTGAGATTGTGTTCTTCCCCGCCTGCGTGAACGCCATGTTCGGCGGCGTGGACGGCGACGGCAAACACGACCCGATCAACGCAACCCAGGCGTTCATTCGCCTGTGTGAGCGTGCGGGCGTGAAGTACCGCATCCCGGACAATATTGGTGAGATGTGCTGCTCCACCCCGTGGAAGTCGAAGGGCTTCACCGACGGCTACTCGATCATGAGCGACCGCGTGCTGAAGTCCCTGTGGGAGGCTACTGATGGTGGCCGCCTGCCGGTCGTGTGCGACGCTTCGTCCTGTACTGAGGGTCTTGAGGTGATGCGCCAGAAGGTTATTGAGGCGCTTGAGCACAAGATCGTGAACGGCCTGAAGCCGGGCGAGCCGGACTTCTCGCGTCTGCGCATGTACGATGCGGTTCAGTTCGCCGCGGATAACATGCTGGACAAGCTGACCGTGTCTGCTCCCCTGCCGTCGATTGCGCTGCACCCGACCTGCTCGATGACTCACTTGGGTACTCAGCCTGCGTTTGAGAAGATTGCGAACGCGATGAGTGACGACGTGTACGTGCCGAAGCACTGGGGTTGCTGTGGTTATGCGGGTGACCGCGGTATGCTGCACCCCGAGCTGACGGCGAGCGCTACGGAGGCGGAGGCTGCGGAGCTGAGCGAGCAGAAGCAGTTTGCCGCATACATTTCGGCTAACCGCACCTGTGAGCAGGGCATGACGGAGGCGACCGGCCACACCTACCAGAACGTGCTGCAGCTGCTGGAACGCACCACCCGATAAGGGCTGAGCGCATAGCAACGGTATAAAGAAGGGACCTGGCGGGTTATCCAATCGGATGGCCTGCCGGGTCCCTCGGTCCATATATACCCTCATTGCAATTTTCATTCTTAAACACCATAAAATAATACAAGATAAATATATTTTTCATGGTAACATTAATACAAAATATATTTATTATTAATAATAGCCTCCATTTATATTGTAAAAATGTCGCTAGCTACACCTATTCAAGAAGGGACTAACTATTTTGAATATTGAAGATACTGAACAACTTTTCAAAACCTTGGAAGATACTGAGCTTTTCAAAACCTTGGCTTCTCTTAGTCAAAAAAGAATAGAGATACTTATACTAATTTTAGTTTTATTTGCCGCAACAATCATACTTTTATTTATCAATAAATTCACAACAAAAAATAAAAGCTTGTCTACAATATATATTGCATCTATATTTATTGAGGTTTCTTTTGCTCTACCAATTACACTAAACCTAAGCTTTCAAAAAGATGGACCTGGACCACTCCTACTCCAATCACTTCTAACTATAAGTGGTGGACTAGTCGTTCTACTAGGCTATATAGAAAATCGCAGGAAAAACGATATTGATGAATTAAAAAATGCTGATGAAAAAATTCAAAGAACACAATCATCTCGATACGAAAAAAGCATAAAATCAATAGAACTCTTATCCTCCAAGGATACATTTTCTGCGATTTCTGCAGTTCACAACTTATGCAGACTCGCAGATGAATGGATTGATGAATGGATCAATACTCCAGGTGAAACCTATCGCAAAAGCGAACAAGAGGCTCAAGCAATTGTAAATGTATTGTGCACATATATCCGAGAATCTGGAAAGTCAAATCATGGAAACTATAAAGATGCAGTAGGTGAAACCATAATGAATGAAATATATAACAGGCTTGACAGATCGGATAATTCACATTCACTTTGGGGCGGTCTCGACTTTAATTTCAAAGGAGCTAATTTTACATTTCCCATTAAACTTAAAAAAATTGCTGGCGTTGAGGGTATGGATTTTAAAGGATGCACTTTTCATGAAGATTTAGAAATATCCCTATTGATCGAATATAAGGATAAAATGTATAAGACTAAACCAGGAAAAATCATCCTCGATGACTGTATTTTTAAAAAATCTGTCACCCTACAAGCTGTCCGCCCAGATAATTATTTCCCTCCTCAAAAACCCACCCCTCGGTGGAAAATATGGTCCAAGGATAAAAAACTTCCATACTATATCGAGATGTCAGAGATTAGTCTCCAAGATACTCAATTTACAAATAACTCCAATCTCACTATAAGAAGATTTTCAGGAGAAATTGAATCTAAGGATAAAGTGAACATAAATATTAATGGCATCTTGCCTAGTAAAACTTTATTTCATATCCTCTCTCACGCCAAAATTACTATTGATGAAAAGCCGGGCTTGGGAAACAATAGCACTTCAAGTAAGGTGCAAAAAAAATCAATTAAAGATAGTGTAGATATCCGAGTTGGCGAGGAGATACTTTTCAAGATACCTAGCGAGAATCATAGCGAATACATAGATTCTCGAGACTAGGCATAATAAAATTATATACAGGCAAAAATCATTATTACCCACCCCTTCTTCTTGAAACGTAGGAGTTAAATATAAAAATTTACAGAATATGGAAATCTTATTGACTGTATACAATATGTATATATCATCAAAAATTATTTAAAATGGTCTGACGACTCTCTCTTTGTATGTCCGTCAGACCATTTTATGTTTATGTAGATATTAGTGACAAATACTAACGAAGGCGGGCGCAAAGCTCACCGTCAGCCTCGGTCACGATAATGACCGGACTACCGCCCGCAACCTTGCGGACGCGGCGGAGCACGTCAACCTCATCTTCGTCAGGAGCAACGGGGATAACATGACACTCCCCTCCCGCCTTCTGCGCAGCGAGCGCAACAAGCGCCCTGTGGTCCGGGTTTCGGCGGGCAGCCAGGTTGAAACGACCCGCAATACGAGCTCGTTCCTTCATCACCTCAACGCTTGCCATACCTTCACCCTTTCAAATGCGCTTCAACAGCAAAGTCTACTACTACTTCTTCGTAAACAAACTTTGCTTCCCGAAAAACCCGGCGGGCTATCCAATCGGATGGCCTGCCGGGTCCTTCTTTCATATCATGTGCCGCACCACTTCGCACCTGCACATCGCTATACAAAAAATACGGAGCAGAAGAAGTTCTCATTTAAGGCATCGTGCACCTCGCATCAGCTATACTAGATATGTATCAAATATAAATAAAATACATATTTATTTCAATATAATAATTTTCATCCAATCCATTCACAGAAAGGTAACGATATGCCTAATACAATCCCTGGTGACCCCATGAAGTCACTGGCCCAGTTCGGAAACTTTTTCGAAAAAAGAAAGCATAACAAACTCATAAAAGAAGGAAACGATATCGCCCGAGAAAGAAAAGATATCGCCAAAGAAGGAAATAAAACTCAAGAGGACAGGAATGATATCTATAGCAAACAGAATAACCTGTCGAATTTAAGGATAAACATTGAAAATATGTACTCGGAGAATTCGGCGGTAGCAGAGTATGCAGTAGAGGAAATATTTAAAACAATAGATTCCTACTTAGAAGAGTATAAAAATACTGGAGACTCAAAATATCAAAAGGAAGCCCAAAGCCTCCTAAACAAAGTCTGCCGATATGCCCAAAATGCGGGAAAATCCAATGGTAATAATCCGCATGAGAATGACACATGCAATACCATTGCAGAGCAAGTTAACACACGATTTATCACAGCCCAAAAAAATAACCATGATTGGGAATCCCTCGTTATTGATTTACGTGGCGCTTTCTTCACGGAAAAAGTATCCATAAATAAAATCAAATCAGTAAATAACTTAAAATTAGATGGGTGCACCTTTAAAAAAGGTCTTGAGCTTGAACTAGCTCACTCAAACATTGATGATGAAGAAGAACGCATTATCCACAACCCCTTCTCCATCACCAATTGTTCCTTCTTTGGCTGTTTAACCATCCAAGGAATGCTATATTCTGTAGCGAAAGAAATAAACATTCAAAACAATAATTTTAACGATAAGTCCTGTCTGAATATTATTGGTTTACACGCACTTCAAGGCACACGTCTACCTATTAAAATTACTGGCGATTCTATGCCCCATAATATAAATTTTGGCACTCTTAGTTCAGCTTCGATAGAGATCGAGACTCCCAATAGCTATCCGTCAAGTAAAGTCTCAGGTAATGTTCTCATCGAAGATTGTAGCGAGGCTAATTTCCAGACAAGAAATATTCACACGATTGCTGGAAACTTAGAGATCAAACGGGGGCCAGGATATACGGGAAATACGGTTGGGTGCATATCATTGCAAACCTGCAACGTGGAAGGGGCAATCAAGATCGGGTCACCCACCGATAAAATTGAGAAGATCCAAAAGATTGAAATAATAAATTCAAATATCCACAACGGATTTTATATCCATGCTGGAAATATTAAATGCATCTGGTTTACATACAGCAAATTCCTGTTTGAAGGAAAAACCCTAAAATCGACCACTGACACCTCATTTGTAAGATTCGTAAATTCCACGGCCATTACATTTTATAATATTTCAAAAATTGGTCGCCTATACTTCCATCAAGTCGAATTTTACCCCCCGGTCAATATTGATTCACATAAAATCGATAATTTCCACGTATCAACAACGAATTTCTACATCACCAAACCATCCGTTAAATGGAATAATGACACAGATGAGAATAATGATTATTGCATCAATTGTTCACTCGTCGTCTTCGATGACACTACCATAGCGCAAAATGAATATATGATTGAAATACACAAGACCGATGATGGCTATGAGCTGAGAGCTGAGAGCTGAGAGCATAATTATTATGTAACCATATGAACGTCTAATAACCAAAGGTCTTTGTATATTTAATAAGTTCAATATTATTCCTTATCAATAAATTTAATGAACATTGATGGGACTCGTTATCCTACTGAAATATTGCAGAAATATTACAAAACCCTCTGTCCGCCAACGGGCGTAAAGAACCACCCCCTCCGCAGCTTATCGCCGCAAAGGGGGTGGCTTCTATATATAGGCTCAGTGCAAGTTCGCCGGCTCAGCTAACCACGGTCAACCGCAGTCAGCATCGCCGGCGAACCCGCATCCTAAACCGCTACTACTCAGCAGCCTCAGTGCTGGGCTTGGGGTCTTCGTTCACGCGGTTGCGGATATGCTCCACAATACGTGCCACAGCCTCATCCACGGGCACGCCGTTCTCCTGCTTGTTGCCGCGGAAACGGAACGAAACAGCGCCGTGCTCCGCGTCCTCACCGCCGGCAATCAGAATAAACGGAACCTTCTCAGTAGACGCGGTACGGATCTTCTTAGTGAAGCGATCCGAACCGTAATCCACCTCAACACGCACGCCGTGCGCACGCAGCTTATCCGCGATCTCGGTCATGTAGTCGTTGAACGCCTCAGCCACCGGCACACCAATCACCTGAACCGGTGCCAGCCACGCCGGGAACGCACCCGCATAGTGCTCAGTCAGCACGCCCAGGAAGCGCTCAATCGAACCGAACTTCGCCGAGTGAATCATGACCGGCTCCTGCACGGTACCGTCCGCAGCCTGGTACTCCAGACCGAAACGGCTCGGCTGGTTGAAGTCGTACTGCACGGTCGACATCTGCCAAGTACGGCCAATCGCGTCCTTCGCCTGAACCGAAATCTTCGGGCCGTAGAACGCAGCTCCACCGGGATCCGGAACGAGCTCCAGACCGGTCTCCTTCGCAACCTGCTCCAGAACCGCGGTGGCCTCTTCCCACTGCTCATCGGTACCGATGAACTTATCCTTCTTATCACCCTCGGTGTCGCGGGTCGACAGCTCAAGGTAGAAGTCGGTCATGCCGAAGTCCTCAAGCAGGCTCAGCATGAACTTCAGCAGGTGACGCACCTCGTCCGGTGCCTGCTCCTTGGTCACGTACGAGTGCGAGTCGTCCTGGGTAATCATGCGCACACGGGTCAGGCCCTGCAGCACGCCGGACTTCTCGTCACGGTACACGGTGCCGAACTCAAAGAAACGCAGCGGCAACTCACGGTACGAACGGCCACGAGAACGGTAAATCTCGTTGTGCATCGGGCAGTTCATGGCCTTCAGGCGGTAATGACCGTTATCCAGCTCCATGGGCGGGAACATGCCGTCCGCATAGTACGGAAGGTGACCAGAAGTGTAGAACAGGTCTTCCTTCGAAATGTGCGGAGTGCTGACGTACTGGAAACCCTCCTGAATGTGGCGGGTACGCACGTAGTCTTCCATCTCGCGCTTAATCACGCCACCCTTAGGGTGAATCACCGGCAGGCCGGGACCAATGTTCTTCGGGAAGGAGAACAGGTCCAGCTCACGGCCCAGTCGGCGGTGGTCACGGCGCTCCGCCTCAGCGATGCGCTCCTTGTACGCCACCAGCTCGTCCTTAGTCGGCCAAGCGGTACCGTAAATACGCTGCAGCATGGGGTTCTTCTCAGAACCGCGCCAGTACGCGCCACCGGCACGCATCAGGGCGTAACCGTTAGCAATCAGCTTGGTGTTCGGCAGGTGCGGGCCGCGGCAGAGGTCCTTCCAGACGGTCTCGCCGGTCTTCGGGTGCACGTTGTCGTAAATGGTGATTTCACCCTCGCCGACCTCCACGGATGCGCCCTCGGCAGCATCCGCACCAGAACCGGGGCCCTGGGTCAGGGAGAGCAGCTCCAGCTTGTACGGCTCGTTCGCCATCTCGGCGACAGCCTCGTCGTGGGTGACCACACGGCGGCGGAACAGCTGACCGGACTTGATGATCTTAATCATCGACTTTTCGATCTTCTTCAGATCTTCCGGGGTGAACGGCTCAGCCACATCAAAGTCAAAGTAGAAGCCGTCAGTAATGTACGGGCCGATGCCCAGCTTGGCGTCCTTGCGGTACTCCTGCACCGCCTGCGCCATCACGTGCGCAGCGGAGTGGCGCAGAACGTTCAGGCCGTCCGGTTCGTGAATGAAAACCGGCTCAACGGAGTCGCCAGCAGACAGCTCGTGGGAGAGATCAACGAGCACGCCGTTCACGCGTGCCACAACGATCTTCGGGTCGTCAGCGAACAGCTCAGCGGCAGTCTTCGCGGTGACCTCGCGCTCCTCACCAGAAACGCTAATAACAATTGCTGAAGAATCAGCGGCAGACATAAGTCTCCTTAACTCAGGCGCAAGCGTGCCACTCTGGGCGCCGCCGGTGCGCATACTATTCCGCACTGTACTGGTGCACGGACACACACTATCTTACAACGGCTCCCAGGCAACGCTCAGCTTGAGGGCAAACTAGTCCGCATGATGCTCACGCGTATGCTCATACACGTCAACCACAATGTGGCTAATATGGTCGTCCTTCAGACGGTAAATGGTGGTGCGTCCCTGCTGCTCACGGTCAATCACGTGAGCCTCACGCAGGATGCGCAGGTGGTGCGAGGCGAGCGGCTGCGAAATACCCAGGCAGGTGTGCAGTTCGCTCACGCTGTGCGGGCGGTGCATCAGGTGGTGCGCAATCGCCAGGCGTAGCGGGTTCGCGAGCGCAGAGAAAATCGCTACGGACGGGCCGAACTGTTCCTCCCAATCCTTGGGGCCGCTGCCTTCGAGGAGGGGCGCGTTGGTGGGCACCTCGTGGGTATGATCCGATGCATGCTCGGCGATGTGCGCCGCTACATGGTCTGCGGGGTGGTTGTGGGTGGTGTTAGTTTCGGTCTGGTCTGTGGTCTGGTCTGTGTGCTGGCTCTGAGTCATAGTATTTTCACCTTAGGTACAGGAAGGGGGCACGTCAAGAAAGTGACGCCTGTGCAGCGTGCTTTCTTGAGCGTGCCCCTCTCCCCTATGTGCGCTCTTGAAGTGCGCTAATACTACATGCGCGGCCGCTAGCGGTTAGCGACTGCCACCTGCAGGTAACCCTCAGCGGACTTTACGCCCTTGTCGGTCACTGCGCGGTAGCGGACCAGCGGTGCGAAGCCCTGCTTATTCTTAGCAGAAACCGCGATGCCCTGGGTGCCGTCGGGCAGGGTCACCACACGGTAGGTGCCGTACTCGTCGCTGTATGCGCTGACGGCCTGGCCGCGCTGGTTGAGCAGCTCCAGCTTCTTCACGGTCTCGCCGCGGCTGAACGCGCCGAAGGATGCCTCGTCGTTGTTCAGGACCGCCACGTTCTGGGTGGTGCCCGAGTACAGGGAGACGGAGTCCTCACGCGCGATGGGGCTGTTCTTGTCGACCACGTGCACCTTCAGCGGGATTGAGTACAGCTGCGCGGCGGAACCCTTCTTCGCCTTCACATCGGACATGCGGGCGGGTGCCTTGCCGGTGCGGTTCACGGTGATGTTCTTACCGTTGTCGCGGTGCAGGTCCCAGGTGGTGCCGGTGACGTCGTGGGTGTTCAGGTCAATCGAGTAGGTGCCGGTCTTGCCGTTGGAGGCAAAACGGATGCCGGTCTCCGCACTGGAGAACTGGCCGCCAGCAGTGTTGACCTTCTCCTTGTTGACCCAGCGGCTGGGGCGGAAGTTCGGGGTCTGCTGGATTTCCTGGAAGTTGTAGTCGCGCGCGTAACGGTAGTTCGGGGAAACCTTGTGCGACTGGTGAACACTCTGCGCGACTGCGGTCTCGCCGGAGTAGACGGTGGCGTGGTGCTCGGCGGGCTGGTAGAACACGCCGGAGCCGGTGCCGGTCTTACCGTAGGAATCCGAGGGGTACTTGAACTTCACGGCGTCCGAAGCCTGGTTCACTGCCGCGTTCTGAGTCTCGGCGTCGCTGATGCGCACGGCCTTGGGGGTGCGCACGGCGGAGCGGCGCACGGTCACGGGGCGTGCAATCTTGTGCGCGTCAGCGTTCGAGTCGGCAGCCTGGTTGTTGCTCTGCGGCAGAACCTGGGTGCCCTCGCGGCGTGCAGTGTTCTCAGCGGACTCGGTGTAGTTCACGGGCATCCACTGCACCTGCTGCCAGGGGAACTGGTTGCCGGTGAAGCCGCTGGGCACGAAGTTCGCGAACATTGCCGCCAGCTGCGGGTCTTCCTTATACACGTTCTTACCCTGGCGGGCGTAGGGCGCGTAGGAGCTTGCCGCCTCCAGGTTGAATGCGTTGGTGAAGAGGTTGTGGTCCGTGAGGATGAAGCCGTATTCCTTCATTGCGGTCAGGATCATGCGGGTGAGCTGGTCGTCAGCGTGGCCGGTGTTTGCCAGGTGCTCTTCCACATCAAAGCTTGCGGGCAGGAAGCCACGCTGACCTGCGCGGGGTGCGTTCGGGTACTTGCTCGCGTCAATCTTGCCGTCGGTACCCTTCGCGGGGAAGGAGGAGACCAGTGCAGCGTAGTCAGCCGCGGTGATGGACACCATGTGGTTGATCTTGCCGGCCTTAAGCTCGTCCACACCAATCTGGGTGAGCTCATTTGCCAGGCCCACCACGGAGGAGGTGCCGTTCTTGAGGGTCAGCCAGTAGTTGTCTTCGCCCACGCCGCCGAAGTTCGGCTTAGCGAGCATGTAACCACCGGAGGACACGTGGTAGGTTGCCGGGTAGTCAACCGCCACGGGAATGTCCACGGTGCCGCGGGTGCCTGCGGGAATCTTGTAGGTAATCTCGCCGGTGGTCTCGTTGATGGACGCGCCGGGCACGTTCTTCGCCAGGCGGAACTTCGCACCGCGAGCAATCGGGTAGGAGGTGCGGGCGTTGCCGGACTTCACGTCAATGCTGACGGGTGCGTTGATGGTGACGGTCTGGCCTGCGTTGCCGCGGCCGACGTTGTCGTACTGAATCTTTGCACTCTTGGGGGTGGACGCGTTGCCACCGCCAACCTGCACGCGGGCGGTGCTGGTGTAGGTCTGTGCGTCTGCATCCTTGACGAACTTGAAGTAGGAGCGCCAGATGCCGGTCGCCTCGTCGTACAGGGCGACGGACTGGTCGCCGGAGAGGCCGTGGTCCTCAGCGAGCCACTTCGGAATCGGGATACCGCCGGTGAGGATGCGCTTGTTCTCTGCGTTGGCGTTGACGCGGCCATCGCGGGAGACAACCTCGACGTACTCCTGGTGCGGGTTCGCGGAGTTCACGGCGAGGGTCGGGATGTTCTCGTGGCCGCCGACGGTCTGGGCGCGGTCCTTCTTCACGGTGCCGGCGTTGATGGCGGTGGTGACGGGGTGGTTGCCCGCATCGCCGCTGTATTCGAGGAAGGTGCGGCTAATTTCGCTACTGTTGGGCGCGACGGCTTCGGTGCCGGTGAGCTTCTGGGCTGCGAAGGAGTCGCTGGCGAGCTTGCCGCTCAGGGGCGAGGTGTTCTCGGTGGTGGTCAGCTGCTCCTTGGTGAGGGAGGAGTTGACGGGTGCGAGAGTGTCGATGGTCTTCGCCTGCTGGTCGGGGTTCCAGTAGCAGGTCGGGCCGGGTGCGACGTTGGTGATGTTCGCGAGGGTCGGCACGGTGCGGTAGCCTGCGTCGACGCAGATGGTACCGGCTACGTTGCGGGTGGAGGCGGTTGCACCGAAGGTAGCGGGGAGGTTCGCGCCGGTGATGACGGTTGCCAATGCTGCGGAGGCAGCGATGGTGGCACGGCGGCGGTTTGCCGGGCGCTGTGCCGGGTTTTTGGATGCAGTTATGGTCATGTTTTTCTTCCGTTCGTGTCGGCTTGTTTGAGTGAGTGCGTTTGTATGAACAAACACGGACGTGAGTGAAATATGCATCTGAGGGTGTACCCGGGCGGGTTCTGATCTTCTGGCAGGAATTCTCAGGAAACTCTCAGATAATCCCCATACCCTACATAGTCTTTGGGGTGAACGCAAAACGAGTTTGTGATTCAGGGCACCGATTTTTTGCTAAAGGTTCAAGCTTAGACTCATATTTCTTTACACCTGTGTGCATTGATAGATGTTCAGGTTTTCGGAATTTGCACCGCAGTGTTTTAGCTTTACTCCTAGTCAAGCGAGTGTAGCTTCAGAAAAACGAAAAATGCACACGGGAAACTAAACCCTCAACCTCAAAGTTCCCGGAATGACGCGCCAAAACGGTCTGTTGAATTTCTCACACGTGACCACAATTTGGAATTCCGCACCAAAGGTAGATATGGTCTCAGTCACTGAAACAGGGGCTTCTGGATACCCAATCAGTAGTTTTCAGGTCCCGATCGCCACCGATAGACACCCCTCATTTCATCCCTATAGACCCACAAAACCCACCCAAAACCCTAAAATTTAGGTCAAAGTTTAAAGTTTGCGTGTGTTTAACAGTGTGTAACCATGCATGCACCACACTCCCCCGCGCAGGACGCCCTTCACTGTACATTCCAAGAATTCCAAGCCGCCCACCGGGAGCTTTAGAAAGCATAGAAACACCCCGCATGCGCCTCAAAAACACATGCGGGGTGCATAGATATTCATTTGTGGGTGCCTTGCGGTGCACCCAATAGCAGGTGCCGCACCCGCCTCCGTGGGTTCAGGTGGCTTCAATAGCGGTTACTCACAGAGCTACCGAATAGCTACAGCGCACCCGCCTCCGAGCAGACATTCACCAGTTCGCCAATACCCTCGATGCGGGTGCGCACCGTCTGACCCGGCTTCAACCACTGACGCGGATGCAGCGACAAACCAACCCCAGCCGGGGTACCCGTCGCTACCAGATCACCCGGCTCCAGGGTCATAAACCGAGAAATATAGGACAGCAGCTGCGCCGGAGTGAACACCATATCCGCCGTCGTGCCGCGCTGACGCACCACGCCGTCCACCTCACAGACCAGCTCCAGGCCGGCAACCGGGTCAACCTCATCGGGGCTCACAATCACCGGACCGAACGGAGTCATCGCATCCCAGTTCTTACCCTGGAACCACTCCGAGGAACGACCCTGCCAGTCACGCACCGACACATCATTCATGACCGCGTACCCCATCAGAGCCTCAAGCGCCTGCTCCTCCGTGGCATTACGCAGGCGAGCGCCCACGACCAGGCACAGCTCAACCTCCCAGTCGACCTTCGTGCTGCCGGTGCCGTCGGCGGCGGGCATGCGGATCTGCTCGCCGGGGCCAATCAGCGCGTTCGGGAACTTCGCGAACAGCGCCGGATGCTCAGGCACCTCAAGGTTCATTTCCGCGGCATGGTCGCGGTAGTTCAGGCCGGCGCACACAATCTTGCCGGGCTTATCCAGCGGGCGAATAAAGGGTAGGGAGTTCCACAGCTCCTCACCGTGACCCATGACGGTCGCACCGTTCTCCTTCAGGATCGCCACGGCGTTCTTCGGGTCGCCAAAGTTCAGCCGGAACCGGCTGTAGAAATTCAGTAGCGGGCTAAGCTTCGCCGGAAGCTCGTACACGGTCTCTTCGAAGAAGCAGACCGCGCGGCTGCCCTTCGAGTCTTTAATCTGTGCCCAACGCATGGATGCTCCTTCGCTTCAGGTGGGGGTAATTCGGGGTGGGTTAGGGGTAAAAGTCAGAAATAAAACAACCTAGTGAAAACCGTTTTGGGCGTACACCTCAACGATGGCGTCTTCCAGGTCTTCCATGAGCAGGGCGGGGTTCGCGTCCTGCGCCGCGCCAACCGTGGCGGGGTCCAGCTCCATGCCGAGGGCACGGTACACATCCGCGGTGACCGCCCGCAGCGGCGCAGAGTCGGAGACCACGATGCCGGTGCTGAACCACCAACCGCCAGTCACCACACGCTGGGCGGTGCCGACCAGTTTAATGCGACCACCACCTGCGGAGGCGGGAAGCTGCGCGTGCACCGAATACTCACCGGGGCAGTACTCCCCCGGAATCTCGCCCATGCGCGCATCCACGCCGACTTCGCGGAGCGCCTGCGCATACATGGAACCGAACAGTTCGTAGCGTAGGGTGTTGCCGCTGCGGGCGTCGGAGGCGGGCTGAAAATGGTCCACGACCAGGCACCCCTGATGGTAGGCGGCGGCATGCCCGCCGACCTTGCGCACCAGCACCTCAAAGCCGTGCTTGGCGCACGCCGCGGAGGCTTCCGCGAAGCCGGGGTTCAGTTCGTCACGGCGGCCGAACGCGACCGTCGGGTTCGGCTGATACATGCGCAAGGTGGCTTCGCGCTTGCCGGTTGCCACCTCGCGGAGCATCTGCACCGTCTGATCGTGGTGAATGAGGATATCGCCGGATTCGGGGCCGGTCTCTCGAATAATCTGCACGTTCCTATTTTACGGTTACGCCCGCCACAGCTCCTACGTCTCCCCACAATGCGAAAACGCCCACCCGGGTAGCTAAAACCTAGTAATCCCCCTCCCCCTCCGCTAGGGTAGAAGAAAGACCTAAAGCACCTTGGAGGATGCCGTGCATCAGGACCAGCACATCACCGCCCAAACCACCCCTCTGCCCAACTCCAACCCGGCGCTGACCGAGCCGCAGCCGCTCGGCGCGTTCCCTGACGGTTTCCTCTTCGGAGGCGCCACCGCCGCCAACCAGTTCGAGGGCGCCTGGAACGAAGACGGCAAGGGCCCCAGCCTGCAGGATGTGCTGCCCGCCGGCGGCCTGTACCCGCGCACCGCGGAACCCACCGAGAACAACCTCAAGCTGGAGGGCATTGACTTCTACCACCGCTACCGCGAAGACATCGCCCTGCTCGCGGAGATGGGTTTCAAGGTCTTCCGTTTCTCCATCGCCTGGTCGCGTATCTTCCCCCGCGGCGACGAAGAAACCCCGAACGAGGCGGGCCTCGCCTTCTACGACCGCGTGCTCGACGAGCTCGAAAAGCACGGCATGGAGCCGCTCATCACCCTCAGCCACTACGAAACCCCGCTGCACCTGGTGGAGCAGTACAACGGCTGGACTAGCCGCGAACTCATCGGCTTCTACGAACGCTACGCCCGCACCGTGTTCGCCCGCTACGGCAAGCGCGTGAAGTACTGGCTGACCTTCAACGAAATCAACTCGATGCTGCACCTGCCGTTCATGTCCGGCGGTATTAACACCCCGGCAGATCAGCTCAGCGACGCAGACCTCTACCAGGCGATGCACCACGAGCTGGTCGCCTCCGCACGCGCCACCGCTGCGGCACGCGAACTGGCGCCCGGCGCCCAGGTCGGCTGCATGATTCTTGCCATGCCCACCTACCCGCTCACCCCCGACCCCGCCGACGTACTCGCCGCCATGCAGACGGAACAGGCAAACTTCGCGTTCGGTGACGTGCACGTGCACGGCGCATACCCCGGCTACTTCCTGCGTGCCCTACGGGAGAAGGGCGTGGAGCTGAACATCACCGAACAGGACCGCGAAGACCTGAAGAACACCGTGGATTTCGTGTCGTTCAGCTACTACATGTCCACCTGCGCGACCGGCGACCCGGCACGAGGCGAACGCGGCGAAGGCAACATCCTCGGCGGCGTGGTGAACCCGACCCTGCCTGCGAGCGAATGGGGCTGGCAGATTGACCCGACCGGCCTGCGCGTGGTCCTCAACCAGTATTGGGACCGCTGGCAGAAGCCGCTGTTCATCGTGGAGAACGGCCTGGGCGCCCGCGACGAACTGGTCGAGGTGAATGGTGAGCTCACCGTGGAAGACGACTACCGCATCGACTACCTGCGCCAGCACCTGCACGCGGTACGCGAGGCGATTGAGGACGGCGTGAACGTGCTCGGCTACACCACCTGGGGTTGCATCGACATGATTAGCGCCTCCACCGCGCAGATGTCCAAGCGCTACGGGTTCATCTACGTGGACCGCAACGACGACGGCACCGGCACCCTGGCGCGCTACCGCAAGAAGTCCTTCCACTGGTACCGCGAGGTGATTGCCAGCAACGGCGCGGAGCTTTAGAAGCTAAGGCTCTAGAGACTGAACCCCCGCGCGGCTAACACGCGAAACTCAGCAGCAAAAAGCCCCCGAGATGCAGAATCTCGGGGCTTTCTACATGTCGTTATGCCTAGCGCGGGCGGCTCTAGTTTGTAGGTAAATCTAGTCCATGGGTAGGTCGTTCAGACTGGTGGACACGTACTCCCACCAGGTCGGCACCAACCCGGCATTCATCGCAACCCTCTGCGACAGCATGTGCGACGGGCTCGTACCGTAGAACGGCAGGTACCCTTCCGCCAAGGTCAGGCGGGCGGCATCGCGCACCAGCACGCTGGCGATGCCGGCACCACGCCAGGCGGGCAGCACATCAATGCCAATCTGGCGCATAATCGGCGAATCGTCGCTCAGGCCAACCATAGCGATAGGGTCTGCGAGTGCGGGGCTCTCCCCCGCTGCGGGTGCGTCAGATGCCTTAGAAGCGCCCTCATCGACCGGGTATGCGGCAAGCACCAGCACATCCGGGCGGGTCACGCTAAAGCCCAACGCGTTCGAGTAGCGTTTATCCCCGCGGAAGCGCTCAAACTGTTCAGCGGCCAGCAGCTCCACGCGCAGGCGGGTTACGCGCGCCTGCGTGTCCTGCGGGTCGACCTCAAGGGCACCGGCGGAGGCGTTTGCCTCCCTGCGGATGGTGCGCTCGCCCGTGATTTCGGCAAGCAGCGCCGCCTTCAGCTCGGCAGGGTCAACGCGGCGCATCATACCCACACCGGGCACAGCGCACTTGACCTCCTGCGCCTGCACGCCCTCGGGTACGACCGAGTTCAGCAGGGCGCGGCCGGGCGTGTAGTAGATGCTCGTGCCGCTGACCTGCTGGGTGTAGGGGGTGAGCAGTTCGTTGAGCTGGCGCAGCTGCGCGTAATCGCCCAGCCAGTTCGACTGGTCACCGAGCATGTAGTCGATGGCCTTGTCCAGCACGCGCGGATGCTTGGCGCAGAGAATGCCGACACTCGCGTAGTTGGCGACGCGCAACTCCCAGATGTCGTCGTTGCGGCGGCGTGCGGCACCCATCTTCTCGGAGGGAGGCTGCACGGTGGCGAGCAGCGGCAGGCTCTCGGCGTCCGGGTAGTCGCGTAGCTCTTCGAGGGCGCGGCTAATCGAGCCAGGCGCCTGGCAGAAGTCCGCCTCCAGCTGGGTGTGCAGGATGTGCCGCGCACGGTCCGCGGTGGTCACAGCGCCACGGGTTGCCTGAGCTCCCCGGGCAGGTTCGGTTCCTTGGGTATCAGTCACGTAGGTTTCCTCTAGGGCAAATTTTTGACTAGTTCAGGATCTCAGCAAGGAACGCGCCGGTGTGCGAGCCCTTCACCTGAGCCACCTGTTCCGGGGTTCCTTCGGCGATGACGGTGCCGCCGCCGCTACCGCCTTCGGGGCCCATGTCGATAATCCAGTCGGCGCACTTGACCACGTCCAGGTTGTGCTCGATGGTGATGACGCTATTGCCCTTGTCCACCAGCGATTGCAGCACGGCGAGCAGCTTGCGGATGTCTTCAAAGTGCAGGCCGGTGGTCGGCTCGTCCAGCACGTAGATGGAGCGGCCGTTGGAGCGCTTCTGCAGTTCGGTTGCGAGCTTCACGCGCTGCGCTTCACCGCCGGAGAGGGTGGTTGCGGGCTGGCCCAGGCGAATGTAGCCCAGGCCCACGTCCACGAGGGTGTTCAGGTGGCGCGCAATCGGGGTGAATGCGGCGAAGAACTCTGCGGCTTCTTCCACGGGCATTTCGAGTACGTCGGCGATGGTCTTGCCCTTGTAATGCACTTCGAGGGTTTCGCGGTTGTAGCGCTTGCCGTGGCAGGTTTCGCAGGGCACGTACACGTCCGGCAGGAAGTTCATTTCAATCTTCAGGGTGCCGTCGCCGGAGCAGTCCTCGCAGCGGCCGCCCTTGACGTTGAAGGAGAATCGACCCGGGGTGTAGCCGCGCATTTTCGCTTCGCTGGTCTCTGCAAACAGCTTGCGGATGTGGTCGAACACGCCGGTGTAGGTGGCGGGGTTCGAGCGCGGGGTACGACCGATGGGCGACTGGTCCACGTGAATGACCTTGTCCAGGTGTTCCAGCCCGTCGATGCTCTTGTGGCGACCGGGTACCTGCTTGGCGCCATTGAGCTTGTTCGCCAGGGAGGTATACAGAATGTCGTTGACGAGGGTCGATTTACCCGAGCCGGACACACCGGTCACCGCGGTGAACACGCCCAACGGGAAGGACACAGTCACGTTCTTGAGGTTGTTTTCGCGGGCGCCGCGCACGATCAGCTGACGTTCCTTGTCCACGGGGCGGCGGGATGCGGGCACCTCAATGCTGCGGCGGCCAGCCATGTAGTCGCCGGTAATGGACTTGGTGTTCTTCAGCAGCTCCTCAAAGCTGCCGGAGTGTACGATTTCGCCGCCGTGCTCGCCGGCGCCGGGTCCTACGTCCACGATCCAGTCGGCTTCGCGCATGGTGTCTTCGTCGTGCTCAACCACGATAAGCGTGTTGCCCATATCGCGCAGCTTGGTCAGGGTTTCAATGAGGCGGCGGTTATCGCGCTGGTGCAGGCCGATAGAAGGCTCGTCGAGCACGTAGAGCACGCCGACCAGGCCCGAACCAATCTGGGTTGCGAGGCGGATACGCTGCGCCTCACCGCCGGAGAGCGTACCAGCGGAGCGTGAGAGGGTCAGGTAGTCCAGACCCACGTCCAGCAGGAACTGCAGGCGCGCGTCAATTTCCTTGAGGACCTGCTCGCCAATCTTGGCTTCGCGGGGGCTAAGCTGCAGGCTACGCACGAAGGCGAGCGCGTTAGCCAGGGACATGTCGGTAATGTCTGCGATGGACTTGCCGCCGACCTTCACGCCGAGGATGGTCGGGTTTAGGCGCGCGCCACCGCAGGAGGGGCAGGCGACCTGGCGCATGTACTGTTCGTAGCGGTCGCGGGCGAAGTCCGATTCGGTTTCTTCGTGCTTGCGCTTAATGTACGCCTTCACGCCTTCGAACCCGGAGGTGTAGCGGCGTTCGCGGCCGAATCGGTTGCGGTAGGACACCTCAACCTTGTAGTCCTTGCCGTCCAGAATGGCGGCGCGGGTCTTGGCGGGCAGGTCCTTGAAGGGGGTGTTCAGGTCGAAGCCGAGCTCCTCCCCCAAGCCTGCGAGCAGGCGCAGCCAGTATTCAGTGGTTGCTTTGCCCTGCGACCAGGGTGCGATAGCGCCCTCGCCGAGGGTTAGATCGGGGTTTGGTACGAGCAGTTCGGTGTCTACTTCCAGGCGCGAGCCGATGCCGTCGCAGGCGCTACATGCGCCGAATGGCGAGTTGAAGGAGAAGGCGCGCGGCTCGATGGTGTCGATCTGCAGCGGGTGGTTGTTGGGGCAGGCGAGGTTTTCGCTGAAGGAGCGGGTGCGTTCGGGGTCGTCCTGCTCGCGGTCCACGAAGTCGATGAGCACGCGGCCGTCGGCGAGCTTGAGCGCGGTTTCGATGGAGTCGGTCAGGCGCTGGTGAATACCGTCCTTAATGACGATGCGGTCGACGACCACCTCGATGGTGTGCTTGTACTGCTTGGCGAGTTTGGGCGGGTCGGAGAGCTGCACGGTTTCGCCGTCCACGCGGGCGCGCGAATAGCCCTGGGTCAGCAGGTCCTTGAAGAGGTCTACGAACTCGCCCTTACGTGCGCTGACGACGGGTGCGAGGATCTGCAGGCGGGTGCGTTCGGGGTACTCCTGCAGAATATCCACAATCTGCTGCGGGGTCTGCTGGGTGATTTCTTCGCCGCATTCGGGGCAGTGCGGGTGGCCGATGCGCGCCCAGAGCAGACGCATGTAGTCGTAGATTTCGGTGATGGTACCGACGGTTGAGCGCGGGTTCTTGGAGGTGGATTTCTGGTCGATAGACACCGCCGGGGAGAGACCCTCGATGAAGTCTACGTCGGGCTTGTCGACCTGTCCGAGGAACATGCGGGCGTAGGAGGAGAGCGACTCGACGTAGCGGCGCTGACCTTCCGCAAAGATGGTGTCGAAGGCGAGGGAGGACTTACCGGAGCCGGAGAGGCCGGTGAAGACGACCATCGCATCACGCGGAATGGTGAGGTCTACGTTCTTGAGGTTGTTTTCGCGGGCACCCTGAACCCGGATACTGGTCAGGTCGTTCGCTTTGAGTGCGGTGCTACCGTGTGCCGGGCGGGGTGTCATCGAAAATCCTTTCGTCTTATCTTCGAATTTAAATTCTACACCCTCACGCCTTTCACCAGCGGGATTATGCGGCCGGTGAAGGCATGAGGGTGCAGTACTTATATGAAGCGGACTGTCAGGCGCGATTTACCAGCCGCGGGTTCCCCACTCTTCCAGGTGGGGGCGCTCGTCGCCGAGGGTGGTGGAGCGGCCATGGCCGGGCAGTACGATGGCGTCGTCTTCGAAGCCTCCGAAGAGTTTTTCGAGCACGTTGGAGAAGAGCTCACCGAACTGCTGCGGGGAGTCGGTCTTGCCCACGCCGCCGGGGAAGAGGGCGTCGCCGGTGAACAGCAGGGTTGCGGGAGTGCCGTCTTCCCAGGTGGTTTCGAGGGTGTAGACGATGGATCCGGGGGTGTGGCCGGGCACGTGCAGGGCGCGGATGACGGTATCAGAGAGGTAGAAGTCGAAGCTTTCGCCGCCGGTCAGCTCTTCTTCGATGGTGTAGTCTTCCAGTTCCTTAATCTCAGCAGCGTCAGCTGCACCCGCGGAGGTCACGGCACCGGTGAGACGGTCGAGTTCCTTAATAGCGCGGATGTGGTCCCAGTGGCCGTGGGTAACCAGAATGCCGGTCAGACCGATTGCGCGGGGCCTGATGGAGTTGAAGTCCTCTTCCTTCTCCATGACGCGCACGCGGCGTTCTTCACCATCTGCCAGTTCGAGCTGCGGGCAGTCGTTCAGGAGCGCGTCGAGAGTGAAAGCGTAGAGTTCTTCTGCGTCGTCTGCAGGGTCGATGAGCACCTGCTCGCCGGTGGCGCGCATGGTGATGAGGTAGACGCTGTTGTCCATCTCGGAGACGCTGAACGCACGGACGGTCAGTTCGGGGTTCTCGAAGATGAGGGTGGGTTCGGGGTAAGTAGTCATAGTTCCAGTGTAGGGGTTGTGACCGCACAGCATGCGCCTATGCGGTTCGCTCCCCTATCAGCGCATTCGGCGTTGAACGCGCGGGATACATGTGCGGGATGCATGTGCGGGATGCACAGGGAACAGATTCTGGAGCATGCTCGGTACGGATTGGGTTCAGCGCGGATTAGGTTCCGACTGGATTCCGCCCGGCTGAGGTTCCACTGAAATTCAAAAGTTAAACAGAGAAGCGACTGCGCATCGATACACAGTCGCTTCTCATGACACCCAGGGGTATCTATCACTCACTCAAACACAAGCAACCCGAGGACTTTGGAAATCTCACGATTACTTGATGACTCAATAGTAGCGAACTTTTTGGGGGCTGTTTTACCACCCAATTTGGTACGGAGAGCCGGATTTAGTGACCCGCACCTCATTGTAATCATTCTGTAATAAAAACAGGTGTTTTTTAGGGTATCCATACGTACCAATTTCATTTTTTTCGAGTTTTAGCGTGACTTATTTCACCCAAAATAATTTTAGAATTTCCCTCTTTTGGCACTTCGGTGCACCTTTAACTTAAGCTCCGCACTCGGCAATCCCAAAGGTTCAATACCCAGTTTTAGCCCGGTATTCTGCGGAAGTAGAGGGTTAAGGTGAAAGTATCTTCAAGTACTTGCAACTTCATAAGCGGGAAAAAATGTACTGCTCACCGTTCAAAATCTACACAATTATTCGCGCGAGGGCAAAATCAATTGGTCTGTTTTACCCCTGTAGGTACCCCCTAAAGTAGAGGTTTTATTACAAAACAATAACATCAGCCCCACTTTCAGGTTCACTGAGTGCACCCATTAAAACCCCTTTCAAAAAGCAAAATACCTAGTCAATGCCGTATTTTCACAAAATGCAAGACAGTGTGTCACTAAAAAATCAACCTCTACAGATTGTTTAATAAAACCTGACCTTCAAGCACAAATAGAGCCCAATTATTAACCAGCACGTACCAATTCCGCCCTCAAAACAGGCGCTATAGAAGCCTCAATGAAAGGTTGAAAGACCCCTCCACTAGGGGTTTCAGGATCCTTCACTCCCCCTGGTTGATGCCTGGTTGCAGCCTAGTTTCAGCCCGGGTTGTAGCCTGGCTGCAACCTAGTTTCACTCTATTTTCAAGAGCTCCGCTCCCCCGCCCTCAAGCGTTGCGCACCTCGTATTCGCCCCTCATGCTTCCATATATCTGGGGCAGAGCCACTCCACAAAAGCGCCACAGGCTACAGCAAAGGCGGCGCCTCTCCCCCGCTGTGGGGAAGGAGCGCCGCCTCCACTAGCTATAAATCAGCTGGAACAGCCGCCTTAGGACAGGCCGATCATCACGCCATTCTCGTCGAAGCCGATGCGCTCAGCTGCGGGGCTCTTGCTCAGACCCGGCATAGTGCGCATGGTGCCGCAGATAGCGTAGACGTAGCCAGCACCTGCAGCCAGGCGAACCTCGCGCACGGGCAGAGTCCAGCCGGTCGGTGCGCCCTTCAGAGTTGCATCCGAAGAGATGGACAGGTGGGTCTTCGCGATAACCACGGGCAGGTGCGAGTAGCCCAGCTCAGCGAAACGCTTCAGCTGCTTAGCGGCAGCGGGAGCAATCGAAATGCCGTCCGCGCCGTAGACCTTGGTCGCAACCTTCTCAATCTTGGTCTCGATGGAGTCCTCAAGATCGTAGGTGTACTTCAGATCCGAAACGTCGTCACATGCCTCAGCAACCACGTCCGCCAGGTCGGTGGTGCCCTTACCGCCCTCAGCCACACCGCGGTGGATAGCGACGCGAGCACCGGCTTCCTCAGCAATACGGCGGATGGTCTCGTGCTCGGACTCGAAGTCGGTCGGGAAGGCGTTGATTGCCACGACCGGCTGAACACCGAAGTTGCGCACAATCTCGATGTGCTTCTTCAGGTTCTCTGCGCCCTTCTCCACGTCGGAGGGGCTTTCCTGCAGCATGCCTTCGGGCAGGGGCTTGCCCGGAACGATCTTGTACAGGCCGGAGTGGGACTTCAGGGAGCGCACGGTTACGACGAGCACTGCTGCGTCCGGCTTCAGGCCGGAGACGCGGCACTTGACGTTGAAGAAACGCTCCGCACCCATATCGGCACCGAAACCAGCCTCGGTAATCACGTAGTCGGAGTACTCCAGACCAACGTAGTCGGCGACCACGGAGGAGTTACCGGTTGCGATGTTGCCGAAGGGGCCCGCGTGAATCAGTGCGGGGGTGTGCTCCAGGGTCTGCAGCAGGTTCGGATTGATAGCGTCTGCCAGGATGACGGACATTGCGCCGTCAGCCTTCAGGTCGGCTGCGGTGACGGGCTCGCCGTCGTAGTTCAGTCCGATCACGATCTTTGCCAGGCGCTCACGCAGGTCCTTGAAGGAGGTTGCCAGCGAGAGAATCACCATGATTTCGGAGGCGCTGGTGATGTCGAAACCGGTCTCGCGGACCACGCCGTCCATGCGTTCGCCCAGGCCCACGACGATGTTGCGCAGGGAGCGGTCGTTCATGTCGATGACGCGGCGCCACTCGATTGCGCGCGGGTCGATGCGCAGCTCGTTGCCGTGGTGCAGGTGGTTATCAATCATGGCGGCAAGCAGGTTGTGTGCTGCGGTGACGGCGTGGAAGTCGCCGGTCAGGTGCAGGTTCAGCTTCTCCATGGGAACGATCTGGGAGTAGCCGCCGCCCGCTGCGCCGCCCTTGATGCCGAAGGTCGGGCCCATTGCGGGCTGACGCAGAGCCAGGATTGCCTTGCGGCCGGTCTGGGCGAAGCCCTGTGCGAGGGAGACGGAGGTTGCGGTCTTACCTTCACCGAGCGGGGTGGGGGTGACTGCGGTAACCACGATGTACTTGGAGCCGCGCTTGCGGGCGGTCTCTGCGTTGGTGGTTTCGTCGAGGAGGACCTTAGCGACATACTTGCCGTAGGGTTCAAGGCGATCTTCGCTGATGCCGTTGTCTGCTGCGATCTTGTTAATAGGCCAAAGATCGGCGGCAAGTGCGATTTCGAGGTCGGAAGGGAAAGGCTTCTTCGTCATTGTCATCCTTCGAGTTGTACGAATCATGCTCTTTTATTCTATGCCTTAGCTCACTCATTTGTCCCTCACCTCGCCGAACTCCGACAAATAAACCCAATTTTTAATGCACTAATCCCCGCAACCGGTGACCTCCGCTCACGTGGAGCGGCAGGATCGGTGCGGGGATTAGTAGCGCATACATGCCGGGCTGCCGGTACAGGAGCCGGTATAGGAACCGGTGCTACAGCAGGTATTACGGCATGGTCAGCAGAACCTTGGTGGCGGTACGCTGGTCCATTGCCTCGTAACCCTTAGCCGCCTCGTCAATGGGCAGAACCATGTCGAAGACGCGGCCGGGCTCAATTTCGCCCTTGTAAATCAGGTCGATGAGGGTCGGCAGGTACTTGCGCACGGGGGCGGGGCCACCCTCCAGGTGAACCTGCTTGCCGAAGAGCTTATCGGTGCCGATGGAGCTGTCGTGCGGCACGCCCACGAAGCCGATGTAGCCGCCGTGGCGTACGCAGCCGAGAGCCTGGTCGAAGGACTGCTGGGTGCCAACAGCCTCCGCGACGCCGTGTGCGCCCACGCCGTCGGTGAGCTCCATGACCTTGGCGATGCCCTCTTCGCCGCGCTTTTCCACGATGTGGGTTGCGCCGAATGCCTTAGCGAGCGCCTGACGTTCGGGGTTGCGGGACATGATGATGATCTTCTCCGCGCCGAGCTGCTTAGCGCCGATGACTGCGCTCAGGCCGACTGCGCCGTCGCCAACAACGACGATGGTCTTGCCGGGGCCTGCCTTCGCGGCGTCCGCTGCGTACCAGCCGGTGCCGAGCACGTCGGATGCCGCCATCAGGTGCGGGATCTGCTCTGCGGTGGGTGCGGCGGGGGTCTTGACGAGGGTGCCGTCTGCGAAGGGTACGCGGGCGTATTCTGCCTGGGTGCCGTTGGAGCGTGCGCCGATGAAGGCGTCGCCTGTTGCGATTGCCTTGAGGCAGCGGGAGGGATAGCCTGCGGTGCAGGTTTCGCATTCGCCGCAGGAGATGCAGAAGGAGCCTACGACGAAGTCGCCGGGGGCTACGGTGGTGACCTCGGAGCCTACTTCGACGACCTCGCCGATGTATTCGTGGCCCATTGCGCTGTGGTCGACGGGCTGTGCGCCGCGGTAGGGCCACAGGTCGGAGCCGCAGATGCAGGATGCTGCGAGCTTGATGATGGCGTCGGTGGGTTCGAGGAGGGTCGGCTTCTCAACTTCGTTGACGACGACCTTGCCGGGGGCTTCCATAACAACTGAACGCATGATGTTCCTTTCAAATCTGCGTTGATGGTTAGTCGTATCAGAGTACGCCCCGCACCCCGATATATCAATAATTTTTTATGCTACGGGGTGAAGGTAAAAATTCCGACAACCGGAACCAGAAAGACCGCTCCTACTCCCCTGCTTCTCCGCCGCCTCTCCCCCGCTTCCCGGCACGTTGAATAGCCCGGTTAAACGGCGGAACCCCCCGCGCATCCACAGTGGACACGCGGGGGTTCCGCTCGGTTTATCTCAGCCTCATAACTAAAGGCAAGAAAGGGTGCTTAGAAGTCCCAGTCCTCGTCCTCGGTGTTCACGGCCTTACCGATCACGTAGGAAGAGCCGGAACCGGAGAAGAAGTCGTGGTTCTCATCCGCGTTCGGGGACAGCGCCGAC
Source organism: Rothia sp. HMSC073B08 (assembly GCF_001812975.1). Taxonomy (NCBI): domain Bacteria; kingdom Bacillati; phylum Actinomycetota; class Actinomycetes; order Micrococcales; family Micrococcaceae; genus Rothia; species Rothia sp. HMSC073B08. The sequence continues at coordinate 48,313 of NZ_KV811062.1, forward strand.
AGGATCGCCGGGGACACGTTAGTCACGGACGCCGGGAACATCGGCTCGTAGCCCAGGTTCATCAGAGCCTTGTTAGCGTTGTAGTGCAGGAACTTCTTCACGTCCTCACTCCAACCCACACCGTCATACAGGGAGTGGGTGTACGCCACCTCGTTCTCGTACAGTTCGTACAGCAGGTTGAAGGTGTACTCCTTCAGCTCTGCCTGACGCTCCGCGGACTCCTTCGCCAGGCCGCGCTGGAACTTGTAGCCAATGTAGTAGCCGTGCACTGCCTCGTCACGAATAATCAGACGAATCAGGTCAGCGGTGTTGGTCAGCTTCGCGTGCGAAGACCAGTACATGGGCAGGTAGAAGCCCGAGTAGAACAGGAAGGACTCCAGCAGAGTGGAGGCGACCTTCTTCTTCAGCGGGTCGTCACCGGTGTAGTAGGACAGAACAATCTTCGCCTTCTTCTGCAGGTGCTCATTCTCAGCAGCCCAGCGGAACGCCTCGTCAATCTCCTTAGTGGAGGCGAGGGTCGAGAAGATTGAGGAGTACGACTTTGCGTGCACGGACTCCATGAACGCAATGTTGGTGTACACGGCCTCTTCGTGCGCGGTCACAGCGTCCGGCAGCAGGGACACAGCACCGACAGTACCCTGGATGGTGTCCAGCAGGGTCAGACCGGTGAAGACGCGCATGGTCAGCTGCTTCTCTTCCTCGGTCAGAGTCTTCCAGGAGGGCACGTCGTTGCTCAGCGGCACCTTTTCCGGCAGCCAGAAGTTACCGGTCAGACGATCCCAAACCTCAAGGTCCTTCTCGTCCTCAATACGGTTCCAGTTGATAGCCTCGACCACGTGGTCGACGAGCTTCACCTTTTCGCTCATTAGTAATTCTCCGATTCTTAAGGGGCGGTTACGGTGCCACGCGCGGCCAGCCAGTCGCGCAGGCGGTTTGCGTGTTTACCGTAACCGCCCCTTCCAGTCTTTAGTTATAGTGTGCCAGCTCAGGCTGAATGCGTCACAGCATTCGGGCTAGAGCATGCAGGATACGCAGCCTTCAACCTCGGTACCCTCAAGAGCCATCTGACGCAGACGGATGTAGTAGATGGTCTTGATGCCCTTACGCCATGCGTAAATCTGGGCGCGGTTGATATCGCGGGTGGTTGCGGTATCGCGGAAGAAGAGGGTCAGCGACAGGCCCTGGTCCACGTGCTGGGTTGCAACAGCGTAGGTGTCAATGATCTTCTCGTAACCAATTTCGTAGGAGTCCTGGTAGTACTCCAGGTTCTCGTTGGTCATGTACGGTGCCGGGTAGTAGACGCGGCCGAGCTTGCCTTCCTTGCGGATCTCAATCTTCGAAGCGATCGGGTGAATCGAAGAGGTCGAACCGTTGATGTAGGAGATGGAGCCGGTCGGCGGAACAGCCTGCAGGTTCTGGTTGTACATGCCGTACTGTGCCACGTCAGCAGCCAGCTGAATCCACTCTTCACGGGTGGGGATGTGGTGCTTAGCGAACAGTTCGCGGGTACGCTCGGTCTGCGGTGCCCATTCCTTCTCAATGTACTTTGCGAAGAACTCACCGGATGCGTACTTCGAGTTCTCGAAGCCCTCGAAACGCTGGCCGCGTTCCTTAGCAATCTGCATGGAGGCGCGGATTGCGTGGTAGGCGACGGTGTAGAAGTACATGTTGGTGAAGTCCAGTGCTTCTTCGGAACCGTAGTAGACGTGCTCGCGTGCCAGGTAGCCGTGCAGGTTCATCTGGCCCAGACCCACGGCGTGGCTCATGTTGTTGCCGCGCTCGATGGAGGGTACGGAGCGGATGTCGGACTGGTCGGAGACGGAGGTCAGCGAACGAATCGCGGTTTCCACGGTCTTGCCGAAGTCGTCGCCGTCCATGGTCAGTGCAATGTTCAGCGAACCGAGGTTGCAGGAGATGTCCTTACCGACGGTCTCGTAGCCGAGGTCAGCGTGGTAGGTGGACGGCTCAGAAACCTGCAGGATCTCGGAGCACAGGTTGGACATGATGACCTTACCGGCGATGGGGTTCGCGCGGTTGACGGTGTCTTCGAACATCACGTACGGGTAGCCGGACTCGAACTGGATCTCTGCGATGGTCTGGAAGAACTCACGCGCGTTGATCTTGGTCTTGGTGATGCGTGCATCGTCGACCATTTCGTAGTACTTCTCGGAGACGTTGATGTCGGAGAAGGGCACGCCGTAGATGCGTTCCACATCGTACGGGGAGAAGAGGTACATGTCCTCGTTCTTCTTCGCCAGCTCGAAGGTGATGTCGGGGATGACAACGCCCAGGGAGAGGGTCTTGATGCGGATCTTCTCGTCAGCGTTCTCACGCTTGGTGTCCAAGAAGGCGTAGATGTCGGGGTGGTGTGCGTGCAGGTACACGGCACCGGCACCCTGACGTGCGCCGAGCTGGTTTGCGTAGGAGAAGGCGTCTTCCAGCAGCTTCATGACGGGGATAACGCCCGAGGACTGGTTCTCAATCTTCTTAATGGGCGCACCGGACTCGCGCAGGTTGGTCAGGGCGAATGCCACGCCGCCGCCGCGCTTGGAGAGCTGCAGTGCAGAGTTGATGGAGCGGCCGATGGACTCCATGTTGTCTTCCATGCGCAGCAGGAAGCAGGAGACGAGCTCGCCGCGCTGCTTCTTACCTGCGTTGAGGAAGGTCGGGGTTGCCGGCTGGAAACGGCCGGAGATGATCTCGTCGACGATGTCTTCGGCGAGCTTCTCGTTGCCTTCTGCCAGCAGCAGTGCGACCATGCAGACGCGGTCTTCGAAACGCTCCAGGTAGCGCTGACCGTCGAAGGTCTTGAGCGCGTAGGAGGTGTAGAACTTGAAGGCACCCAGGAAGGTCGGGAAGCGGAACTTCACGGCGTAGGCGCGCTTGAACAGGTTCTTGATGAACTGGAAGTTGTACTTGTCGAAGAGTTCCGGCTCGTAGTACTGGTTCTCAATCAGGTACTCAATCTTCTCTTCCAGGTCGTGGAAGAAGACGGTGTTGTTGTTGACGTGCTGCAGGAAGTACTGACGTGCCGCCTGGCGGTCTGCATCGAACTGAATCTGGCCGTTCTCATCGTAGAGGTTCAGCAGTGCGTTCAGCTCGTGGTAGCTCATACCCTTGAACTTCTCGGGCACGCTCTTGCCGTTGTGGCCTGCACCGAGAGTTTCTAGTGCTGAGGGCAGTTTTGCGTCCAAAATGCTTCCAATCCTTCGTTGACTTTTTCTACATCTGAATCGGTGCCCATGAGCTCAAATTTGAAGAGCACGGGCACATCGCACTTCTTGGCGACAATGTCTGCCGCGATACCGAAGAGCGGACCAAAGTTGGTGTTGCCGGAGCCAATCACACCGAGTATGTGGTGGCGATTCTGCTCCACGTTCAGGAATTTAACCACCTGCGGGGGAACGTTACCGGCGCCATCAGGCTTGCCGTAGGTGGGGACGATGAGCACGAACGGCTCATCAAGAATGAGGGTGTCCTCGCCGGTGCGCAGCGGCAGGCGGAGGCGGCGGGCACGGATCTTCTCCACGAACTTGTGGGTGTTACCGGAGATGGAGGAGAAGTACACGATGAGTGGCGCCGTGTCGTCCAGTTCGACCTCGGTCGCTCGACCCTCGGAGGCGTTGCGTGCATCCATAAGAATCTTGCGGATTTCTGCGTGCTCGTCGACGGGGTTGGGCGTGAGGGCGGTACTCAATCTGTACTCCTTATTCTCGTGTGCCGGTGTGGTTCCGTGCCGATTTTCCGTTTGTACGGGTTTCGGCAGGGTTGTTACGCTGCCAGAGCGTTGATCTTGTCGGGCTGGAAGCCGGACCAGTGCTCGTCGCCTGCGATGACGACGGGTGCCTGCATGTAGCCGAGGGACTTGACCATTTCGAGGGCCTGAGCGTCTTCGGTGATATCAACCTTGGTGTAGCTGATACCCTTCGCGTCGAGGGCGCGGTAGGTCATGTTGCACTGGACGCACTGGGGCTTGGTGTACACGGTCACTACCATGGGAGTGCCTCTTACTTTCTCCCGCTCGGGCGGGGCTATCTCGTGAATGAATCTGGCGTGTTTCGTCGGTGGTTCGCCACGTGTTGTTTACGGCGGGCGCTGTGCCGTCCGCTACCCCCTCCTAGTGGGGCGTGGCGGTTTCCTGCGCTGGGGCAGGGCGCCTAAAAGTGCCGTAGTGGTGGAACCGAGTATTAATACTACATCTAGTGTCGAGATTTTTCTGCACCACAAGATGATGTGGTGCGAGGGTCGTGTTTCGTTCGATAAACCCACAGTTGAACCCACTTAAGAGAGGGTGTCTACAGCTTATCCACACCCTGCCGCGGGGCTAGTTCGCCGTATTTTCGCGGGGTGTGCCGGGTTATCCACAGGTGGGGTTTAAGTTGGTCAGGATTTTTAAGGGTTCATTCGCCCGCTGAGTTGAGGTTCAGTTAACCTCATGTATGCGTTTGGGGGCATAAAACCCGGAAGATTCGGGCTTGATTTTAAAGAGATCTTAACTCTCGCCCGTTCTTGCGCGGAACGGCGCGGTTTTAAAGCAGAACGGACTTTCTTAAAGGCGGGGGTTAACCCCCTTCGAGCGGGTTTAAGCTATGTGATTAAGGCTGTAGAAAAGATTTTTAACTCTTTTTCAGCAGCCGGTGTGTCGTGGGTTTAAGTTGGTTAATTCCGCTGAAACACCAAAACCCACCGCATATACCGGTATTTCACGGTATTCACGGTGGGTTTACTGGGTATCCATGCTGGTTTTAGCAACCGGTGAGCAGTAACCGGCTAGAAATCGATCAGGCCCAGCTCGCGCAGCTTCTTGCTGAGCGTTACGCCATCGGTGGCTTCAATCCACAGCGGCGAGCGCATCATCTGTTCGGCGCGGTAGTCGCTCCACACGCGGCCGGAGGCGAGCATGGTCTCCCCCACGGTCAGGTTGCGGATGACGATTGCCGCCACGTTGTCCGGGTAGCGTACCGCGAAGCCGTTGTAGATGTACGGGTCGCGCTGCCCGTCGTCGCCGACGAGGATCCACTTCATCTGCGGGAATTCCTCGGCGAGGCGGCGCAGGGACTCGACCTTATGGTTGGTTCCGGAGCGGAACCAGCGGTCGGGGGTGGGGCCCCAGTCGGTGAGCAGGAACGTGCCGCGCGGGTAGCCGTTGCGGCTGAGGAAGCGGCGCAGGGTCGGGGTGATGTTCCAGGCGCCGGTGGACAGGTACATGAACGGCGCATCCGGGTGGCTGCGGCGGATACGGTCAGTCATGACCGCCATGCCGGGGGTGGGGATGCGTGCGTGCTCGTCGAGAATGAAGGAGTTCCAGGCAGCGACGAGGGGGCGCGGCAGCATGGTGACCATGACGGTGTCGTCGACGTCCATGATGGCGCCGAGCTTCTGGCTTTCGGGAACGATGTAGACGCTGGTTGCTACGGCGCGGGAGCCGGGCACGTACATGATGACTTCGTGCATGCCAGGGTCCAGGTCGATGCTGAGTTTGACGTCGAGTACGCCGCCGCGGTCGGTGTACGCCTCATACTTGGTGCCGTCGATAACGATGGTGACGGGCGCATCGGACATTGCGGTGGCGGTGAAGGAGCGCCAGCCGCGCATGGGGTTGGCGGTGTCTTGGGTGCCTTCTACGACCTGCAGCAGGCGTTCGAGGTTGACCGTCTTGTAGAGTGCGCGGGCGATGATGCGGACCCAGCCGGGGTTACCGTCGGAGGCGGCGCGGCCGTAGCCTTCGGTGGGCACGAGAATAGGCTCGCGACCGGCGGCGATGGCGCGTTTTTCGCGCCACCTGTGCAGCCGGTCTGCAACACGGTAGCCGATGTTGACTGCCTCGTCGGCAGCATCGTTCACAAGGTTGCGCAGTTCGTGAGTGCCCAAATTCTCCATCCCACTAGTGTAGCGGAGCGTTACCGGCTTGCGGCTTTAGGATTTTGTGTTCTTATACCTAGTTTTTATACCTATTAATACTGTGGTGCTGAGCGCGCGGTGTGATGTGCACATTATTTAGGGTGTATTCGCTGTTCAGATTCGTTCCTTGCAGGTGGGGGCGTTATCCTGGAGAGTATGACCCACTCACAGCCTAACCGCCGACTTTTTGTGCTCGGCACTGCTATGCTTCCGCTGATTGCTGCCTGCTCGAAGAAGTCGAATGACTACGACGGCACCAGCGGTAATTTCACTCCGTATCAGGCTGGCGGCGAGACCTCTGCTGCTACTCGCCCCGCACCCACGAATTCGCCAACGGTTGCCGCTGCTGGCAACCCGGTTGATAAGCCGCGCGAATGGCCCGGCATCGGCAACTCCCTCGTTGGTGACGGCAAGTATGTTGCGTGGACTGTTGATGACGGCGCAAGCCCGGAGGCGATTCGCGGCTACGCTGAGTTCTCGAAGCGTACGAATACTCGCCTGACGTTCTTCATTAACGCTTCTTACACCGGGTTTAAGGAGCATGTGTCGTTGTTGCGTCCGCTGGTTCAGAGTGGCCAGATTCAGGTTGCGAACCACACGTACAACCACGCTGACCTGACCACCCTGGATGCTGAGGGTGTGAAGGAAGAGCTACAGCGTAACGAAGACGAGATTATGAGCATGTTCGGTGTCTCGTCGAAGCCGTACTTCCGCCCGCCGTACGGCCGCTACAACGATGCGGTGCTGAAGGCTGCCGGTGAGATTGGTTTTACCCGCCCGGTCATGTGGAACGGCACTACCGGCGACGAGGCGAAGACCAGCTCCCGTGTGATTTACATGCGCTGCATCCGCTACATGCTGCCGCAGCAGATTGTGCTGGGTCACTTGAACTACGAGACGATCATCCCGATCCTCGATAAGGTGAAGGGCCTGCTCGATGACCGCGGCCTGACTGCAGTGACGGTTCGTGACTACTACGGTGACGCATCCGAGGAAGAGATTAAGGCGGCGGCTCCTTCGCCGACCCCCACCCCGGAGGAGAACACCCCCTCCCCCGAGGCAACTACGGAGGCGCCTACCCCTACCCCGGAGCCGACTACTGAGGCTCCGACTCAGGCGCCGACTACCCGCTATGAGGATGAGGTAGCGGCAAGCCAGCAGGCTACGACTGCACCTGCGGCGGCAACCACTACGGCTCCGCCTGCTCGTGCGACCGCTGCACCTGCGGCTACTGCCACGACCGCACCGGCGGCTGCCCGCCGATAGGGTCGCGTATTTCGCGTGCGCTAAGCCCCCTTGACCCGGTTCCTGTACGGACATTCCTATACAGGGATTCTGTACGAACCGGCGCGAGGGGGCTTTGCCGTACCCGGCGGGAATAACCGCTGGGAAATAACGCTGGGAATAGCCGGGAATAAACACGGCAGCCGGGGCGTTAGGTGAGCATACAGGCGGCAATGTGCCGCATCCGAGTATGAGAGGAATAGATAACATGCGTATTGATATTTGGTCCGATATTGTGTGCCCCTTCTGCTACGTGGGCAAGCGTAACCTGGAGCAGGCGCTCGCCGAGTTTGAGCACCGTGACGAGGTTGAGGTGGTGTGGCATAGTTTTGAGCTGGACCCGTCGGCTACGGAACATCCTGCCGGTTCGCTGCCTGAGCTGATTGCCGGTAAGTATCAGATGTCGTTGGATCAGGCGATTGCGAGCCAGGAGTCGTTGGCGGAGCGTGCCCGTGAGGTGGGTTTGGATTTCAATTGGCGTCAGGCACGGTACGGTAACACGTTTGATGCGCACCGTGTGATTCATTATGCGGCGGAGCAGGGTTTGGCGTCGGCGGCGCAGGAGGCGTTTAAGCTGGCGTATTTTACGCAGGGCCGTTCGGTGCAGGATCACGAGTCGATTCTGGATATTGCTTCTGAGATTGGCCTGGATACTGCCGAGGTTGAGGCGGTGTTGAAGAGCGACCGTTACGCGGCGGATGTGCGTGCTGATGAGCAGTTGGCACGCCAGCTGGGCATTAATGGTGTGCCGTTCTTCTTGATTGAGTCGAAGTGGGCGGTTAGTGGTGCGCAGCCTGCGAAGATGCTGGTGCAGGCGCTGCGTCAGGTGTGGGAGGAGACTCACCGTGTTGAGTTCCTGAACCCACTGGCGGGCGCGGCTGGTGACGCGGCAGGTAACAATGCTGCGGAGGCGGGTCCGTCCTGCGATATGAACGGCAACTGCTCCTAGTAGCCGCTGAGAAGTGCGCGGCGGGGGTGCTACTCCCCTAGCCCCCCGGCTCATACAGCCCGTAGATAGGTCGAAGCCCCCTTGTCCTGGTTCTTGGTTGAACCGGGGCAAGGGGGCTTTGCTGTGCCCGCACATTGTATCTTTCCTTGTTGGACTCTTTGTGGGCGGCTCGATATTGTCTGCGGGTGAGGCGGCTTTCCTTTACACTGGAGTGTGTGTTCTACGGTGAACACGCTTGTCCACTCACTTCTAAAGGAATATTGTGTTGAAAATTCACGCCGCGACCGCTGGTGTTCTTGCGGGTGCTCTGCTTCTGACTGGTTGCTCTTCGTCTGTTCGTGCTCCGAAGTCTACGCCGTCTGCGTCATCGTCGACCTCTGCTTCGGCTAGCCCCTCCGTTTCGGCTTCCCCTACTGCTTCTTCGACGCCGAGTGCGTCTGCGTCTCCTTCGGAGTCTCCTACCCCGACGGAAACCCCGTCGCCTGTTCCGACGACTGAGGCTCCCGTACAGGCTCCGGTGACTGAGGCTCCTTCTGTGGCGGCGCCGGCGGCTCCGGTTTCTGAGGCGCCCGCGCAGCAGGCTCCGGTAGCTACGGAGGCGCCCGTCCAGCAGGCACCGGCTCCAGCGGCTGAGGCTCCTGCTCAGCAGGCGCCCGCGCAGGCTCCGGCGGCTGAAGCTCCCGCTCAGCAGGCGCCCGCTCAGCCGGTGCAGCAGGCTCCGGCGCAGTCAAGCGTCTATTACGAAACATGCGCTGATGCTCGTGCGGCTGGTGCAGCGCCCCTGCACCGTGGCGAGCCGGGTTACCGCCCTGGTCTAGATAAAGACGGTGACGGCGTGGCGTGCGAGCCGAAGAAGAAGCGCTAGGCTTCCGTCTGCCCTTATAGCGAAGCCCCCTCGCACTATTTCTAGTACGAGGGGGCTTCGTCATATCAGCCTCGTTCTGTTAGAGCAGTCGGTGAGGTTAGCGCGGCTGGTAGGCGCGGGCACGCTCAGCACGAGCACGGCGCGCCTCCGCATCCTGCAGGACCGGCACCAGCATACGCACCACCTGGCCCATGCCACGCAGCACCAAGTTCAGCCACAAACCCACAGACCACACCGCCGCCACACGCGGATGCCCCGTGCGCATCCACCGCACACCCAGAAAAGACAGCGAGTAATACAGCAGAAGCAGCAGCGACTCACGGAAGCGGTGCACCTGCCGAAGGAGAGGGTTCTGAGGAAGCTTCATCATGCCTCCCAGTATACCCACCGGAACCCCCGCCAGGGTTCCCCCGCACTACCCGTAATAGTCGCGAATCGTCACCGTCTTCAACCCGCGCCGATCCAACAACGCCCGAATACGGTCCAGCTCAGACACCACACCCCGATAATTCAAATGCCCAATCACAATATGCTGAGCCAACGCATACTTCTCCGCAAAGGCGTACACCTCAGCCGAAGAAATATTAGACGAATCCGCCAACGACCCGTACCACAGAACCGGGCGCGTAAAACCACACGACGCCGCAGCCGCCAACACGCGCGCATCATAATACCCGTACGGCGGGCGGAAATACGGCGTCGAAGACACCCCAAAAAGCCGCCTAATCTCCTCATCATTACGGGTCAACTCTTGAACAATCTGCTCATCCGTCAGGCTCGTCAACGCCGCATGACTATACGTATGGTTCGCAATCTGCAACTGGCCGCTCTTCACCAGCGGCAACAACAGGTCACGATGCTGCCTAAACGCCGGGTACTGACCGTTGATAAAGAAGGTGAGGCGCGTGCCGGTACGGCGAGAAAACTCCGCGTAGGCGCGTACCACCTCCGGGTCGGCGCCGTCATCGACCGTCCACGCAATATACTTGCCCTCACCGGGCAGGCCAGTCTGCGGGCCAGTCCAGGCACGAGCTTCGGGAACCGGGTTCGACGAGGTCGCAGTCGCAGAAGCCGTCTGAGATGCCGCGGCGGTCGGGGATGGGGTACCCGTTGCGGAAGGGGCAGCCGCCGAGCTTGCCGAAGGGGTCGAAGAGGGGCTCGCCGAGGCGCTACCCGACGCACTACCGGACGGGCTGCTCGATGGGGTGTTCGACGGGGTACAACCGGTGAGGCCAAGACCCAGCACGCCGAAGCCCACCGCACCCAGACCAAAGGTACCAACGTGTTGTAAGAGTTCCCGTCGCCCCATGGAGGCGCGGGCAGAAGCACCCGATATCATGTGGTCAGTAACGGGGTTGACGATAGCGGATTGACGAGTAGTGATAGGTGTTTCTGAGTGTGGAACAGTGTTCATATTACGAGTGTATGATGAGATCGCCGTCAGCTATCGAAAAATTCAAAATATTACTTAATGATTAACAACGGCGCTATTAAAGAACCTTTATACACGTTCAGTCCACTCACTCACCGAAGACCACGCTCAGTACACTAAGCTACCCGCACGCCAGATAATCAAGGTACAGCTCTAGGTACAGATTCAAGTACAGCTCCAGCTACAGCGCAAGGTGCAGCTCTAGGTAAGCACAGCAAGGCCCCTCCCCCTGAACACGTTCATAACGCGCCTAGGAAAGGGGCCTCAATATATAAAGTTCACGCAATCGTACTGCCAAGTACGCAGATACGATCAAGTACGCGGAGTGAAACCTACTCGGACTCCGAAGCTTCCGGCTGCTCCGCCTTAGCGGAATCCAGCGCATTCAGCGCCTCCAGAGCCGCAGCCTCAGCCGCTTCTTCGGCGTCCGCCTCAGCCACACGCTCAGCATCCGACTCAGCAGAAGTCACCGCTGCCGGGTTCGTCAGAACCTTCACACCCATGCTGCGCAGCGCATCCGTGTTCGTGATCGTCTCGTCGTTATCAATCAGGTACACCTTGTACCCGTCATTCCGCAGGCGACGCATCAGCTCCAGGAGCATGCTCTGAGCAACCTCATCCACCGCGTACACGCGAGTCACATCCAGGGCAACCTTGGAACCCTCCATCGGGGATTCCACAATCTCACGAATCACGCGCTCCACACCCGCAAAACGGATACGGCCCTGCAACTGGATCAGGCGCATAGACTCATCGCCCGAACCGATTTGGTAGTTCGCGCGCAACGCCGAACGAGCCACGGTCGGCACGTTCATCACGTGCATGCCCATGTCATCCGAGAACTGCTCGAACAGCTCCACGCCGCGCACACTGTTACCGTGACCGTCCAGACGCGGCGAGAACGTCGCCACACCCAGCTGACCGGGCACCGCACCAATAATGCCGCCGCCCACGCCGCTCTTCGCCGGCACACCCACCTGGGTCGCCCAGTCACCCGCAGAGTTATACATGCCGCACGTGAACATGACGCTCAGTACCTGACGCACCACAGTCTTAGGAACCACCTGCTCACCCGTCACCGGATGTACACCATAGTTCGCCAAAGTCGCCGCCATCAACGCCAAATCCTTGACCGTCACCATCAGCGAGCACTGGCGGGTATAACCCTGCACCGCCACGGTCGGGTCACCGGTCAGGATGCCGTGGCCGCGCAGCATGTGCGCAATCGCGTAGTTGCGGTGCGCGTGCTCCAGCTCAGACTCGTACACGCGCTCATTCACCGACAGGCGACGGCCCGCAAACGCAGACAGACCAGAAATGACGCGCTCCATGCGCTCACCCTGAGTCGCACCGGGAGGACCCACCAGCGAATGGGTGGTAATCGCACCCGCGTTAATCATCGGGTTCAGCGGCTTACCGGAGCCGTCCTCCAGGGACAGCTCGTTGAACGGCTCACCGGAAGGCTCCACGCCCACTTTCGCGAGCACGTCATCATAGCCGCGGTCCGCGAGCGCCAGGGCGTACACGAACGGCTTAGAAATCGACTGGATCGTGAACTCCACATCGGAGTCACCGGCGGCGTACTGCTCACCATCAACCATGGCGATAGACGCGGCAAGCTTGTCCGGGTCCACGGCGGCAAGTTCCGGAATGTAGTTTGCCAACTCACCGGAGGTATCAGAAGCGACCGACTCGAGGGTCTCGGTCAGGTAAGTGGCAATAGGTGAATGCATAGTGTTCCGTATCTGCTGCTAATCGTGGTTGTTCTCGTCAAAAATTCCAGGATGCGCCCGCCCGCTGCTCCGTTTCAGCTATTCCGTTTCAGCTGGGCTGAGGCGCTCATCGTTACAGGCTACCGCGGCTACCAAACTAAAGAGCCAGCCAGCGGACCTGTCAAAGTGTGTGGGTGAGGAGCACCTTTTGCTCCCTAAAGAGTGTATCTTTTGCGTGTTGAAGCCACCAAATATAACGGTCACTACTCCCCCGCTATTTCAGGCTCTGGTACCTGTTCTGGTTTGCCGTTTTCTGCCGTAATTTACCGCGGCGGGCAGAACCGCCGACGAAGCCCGGGCAAAACCTACGGGCACAACTTACGCGAGCCAGCCTACGGGCACAACTTACGGGTGGCGAATCGAAGCCGGCTCGCGACCACCCAACTCGGCAGTCTCCAGCTGGAACGTCGAATGCTCCACCGACACCTCAAAATGGGTCGCCACGCAGGAACGAATACGATCCAGAATCGCCACCGCAGAGCCGTCATGGAAGCACGAATCGGCAACCACCACGTGCGCGGTCACCACCGGCAGGCCGGTCGCCACCATCGAGGCGTGCACGTCGTGAACCTCCACCACGCCGTCAACGCGGAGCATATGCTCACGCATCGCGTCCAGGTCCAGGCCGTCCGGGGTGAACTCCATGAGCACCGCAGTCGTCTGCCTCATCAGACGCATCGCACGCGGCACAATCAGCGCCGCAATGAACAGACCCGCAAGGGCGTCCGCCTGGTAGAAGCCGGTCAGCCAAATCACGATAGCCGCCACAATCACGCCCAACGAACCCAGGGCGTCGTTGAGCACCTCCAGGAATGCGGCACGCATATTGAAGTTCGCGTTCCTCGCCGTAGCCAGCACCGCAATGCCAATAACGTTCACGACCAGACCGACCACACCAAAGACCAGTAGCTCGGTGCCGGGCACCTCCGGCGGAGCAAACAGGCGATGCACGCCCTCTACCGCCGTGTAGATACCCACCGCGAGCAGCAGCACCGACTGCCCGAGGGCGGCAAGCACCTCAATACGGCGAAAACCCCACGTATGGCGCGAGGTCGCCGGGCGCGTCATCAACGAAGCCGCAGTGAGCGCAACCAGCAGACCGGAGGCATCCGTAACAGCGTGCGCCGTATCAGTCAGCAGCGCGAGACTTCCCGTGACCAGCGAACCAATCGCCTGCGCCAACACAATAACGACCGCCAGACTGAACGCAATCAGCAGACGCGGACGCATCGAGGCGGCTTCCTCCGGGCTCGGGGCATGCGAATGGTCGTGCCCATGGTGATGCCCGTGATGCCCGCTGTGGCCGTGATGTGCGTGCGCTCCCATGCGCTTCTCCTCAACTATGAACTGCGTTGTTGACTATCGAGAGTTATCAGTGGATAGCAAAATCGCCCGATTTACAAGAACCGGGCGACAAGCTCCTCAACCGAGGAAAACGTGGAGATAAGGGGACTCGAACCCCTGACCCCCTGCATGCCATGCAGGTGCGCTACCAGCTGCGCCATATCCCCATATTCTGTTAGTGACCTCAACGAGGCAACATGAATATATTACACACACCACGGACAGCGATGCAAACCAGCGCCCCCAAAACTCCAAAAAAGTTCCCGTGCGACCGGGCTGGCAGAAGGGGCAACCGGGCAGACAGAAACACCCTCGACACGCAGACCAAACACGCAGGTCGAACACGCCAGCCAAACACGCCGAAAGGGGCGGCCCCCGCGGCACCATACAGCGCCAGCAGAGCCCACCCCTCATCAGCTAAAAATCAAGCAGAAGCTTACGCCTCGTCCTGAGCGGGAATGATGCGTGCAGCATCTTCCTCAGTCTCACCCTCAATGTCGAAGGGAGCCTCGTTCTCAACGCCCAGCTCAATACGCGGAGCCTCAGCCCACAGACGATCCAGAGCGTAGAACTCGCGGTCCTCCTCATGCTGAACGTGCACGACAATATCGCCGAAGTCCAGCAGAATCCAACGGCCCGAGGAACGACCCTCACGGCGGACCGGCTTCAGGTCAGCCTGCTCACGCAGAGCGTCCTCAACCTCATCCGCAACAGCGTTCACGAGGCGCTCATTGTGGGCAGAAACCACCAGGAAGCCATCAATCAGACCCATCGCGTCGGATGCATCCACAGCGAACAGGTTCGTTCCCTGCTTCTCCTCCGCAGCGCGGGCGGCAATGCGCAGAGCCTCAATCGAGGACTGTGCAGCAGTCATATTTTCCTTCCTTGCCGGCAGAACACCCGCCGGCAGCACCCGCAACAGGGGTGCATTGTTCACGGCCTACTTAGGGCCAAAAATCATAATCAGACCAACAACGACCAGGGCGAGCAGCAGAACAATCCACAGCCACGCCAGGGAGGCCTTCTGCGCAGGCTGCAGAACCTCTTCAGTCTTCTCAACAGCGCCCTTAGAAGCGGACTCCTTGGAAGCCTCAGCGGAAGGTACCGGAGCAGACTTGGACTTAGCAACCTTAGAATCAGCAACCTTGGACTCTGCATCCTTCGCGGCTTCCTCTGACTCCTCAGCTTCCTCGGTGACCTCTTCAACCAGGGCAGCGGACTCCTCGGGATCCTGACGATCCACCATGCGCTGCAGCAGCTCCTCAACCTCATCCGGGCTCAGAGCAACAGTCGGGTCGCCGTCCACCGAGTCCACGGTGTCACCAGCGGAGGCGCTATCCAGCACGCTCAGGTCAAGACCCTGCGCGTTCACTGCGCTCACGCGGGTGGGCAGTTCGTCAGCAGACTCTTCAACCTCAGCAACCTCAACGGTCTCTTCCTCAACGGAAGCGACCTCAGTCTGCTCAGCCTCAACGTCAGAGCTGTCCAGCTCCTCAACCTTCGGCTCATCGCGCACCAAGTACTGGTGCAACTCGGGCTCCGGCTCCTCCTCCTTGACCACGGCAATCACCGGAATCGAAGAAGTCATCGGGTTATCCACCGCGGAGGGGCTGGTCGCATCCACACGGTTCTGCGCAATCTCCTCAGGGCGCAGAACACGCAGGCTACTGGTCAGAGGAGCAGGCTCGTGCAGCTTCTCCTCATCGTTCGCCTCAGTCTCAATCTTGCCCTGAGCCGCCAGCGCCGCAAAACGACGCTGAACAGCCAGAACCTGCGGGTCAATAGCACCCGCATGAATCACGGAGCCCATGTTCGCAACAGGCTTCGCGGGCTCACCGCGGCGGGCTGCACGCAGGTACTCGGCAACTTCCTCACGGTAGCGGGCAAGACGACGCGGACCCATCACCTTAGTAGGCGGCGGCACCTCAATGCCGTCCTCGGTCACGTACGTCTCGTAGAGGTACGCTTCGTCCTCGCTATAGGGCTTCGAACCCGTAGCTTCACTCATGTGTTCCCTCATTATTCGTCGATTGGGGTGCCTGCCCAGACTCATCCTTCACGCGGGGCAAGCCGTCACGGTACGCCGTCAAAGCGTCCTTCTTGTACAGGCCGTACTTAGCAATGTACTGCACCACACCATCCGGCACCAGGTACCAGATGGGGGCATCTTCAGCTGCGCGGCGACGAATATCGGTCGAAGAAATCGCCATCGCAGGAATCTTCAGAGTCGTAATATGACGACCCTCAGCCAGCGGCGGATCCAGCTCATGATCGGGGCGGGTCACGCCCACAAAAGTCGCCAAATCCCACAGCTTATGGGCATTGCGCCAGGTCATAATCTGGCTAATCGCGTCCGCGCCGGTAATGAAGAACAGGTCAGCATCCGGGCGCAGGGCGCTCAGCTCGTTAAGCGTATCAAAGGTGTACGTGGCGCCGCCACGGTCAATATCAATACGGCTCACCGTAAAACGCGGGTTCGACGCAGTCGCAATCACCGTCATCAGGTAACGATGCTCAGCGTCACTCACGTGCCGCTCCCCCACCTTCTGCCAGGGCTGACCGGTCGGAACAAACACGACCTCATCCAGGTCGAACACGGCGGCAACCTCACTAGCTGCCACCAGGTGTCCGTGGTGAATCGGGTCGAAGGTTCCACCCATCACGCCCAGACGCACCCGACCGGGAGTGCGCGGGGGAATCGACTCGGTGCTCGGAGCACCAAAATCAAGGTGAACAGGCTGGTCAGTCACAAATGCCGTCCTTGCTGGGGACAGAGACCGCACCACGGCAACTTGGGAGCCGCCACAGGCGCGGATGCGGGCAGGTACACAGAAGGTACGCAACACCGAAAACGGTGCCCGCGTACATTCCCCTCTATGCTACCTTCTTACGGTCAAAAACACCGAAATGACGGGGGTGAGCTAAGCCGCCAGTGGAATACCCAGCCAGCACGCCCGACCGCAGGCTCACCCGCGTGTTCCAACACGCACATCCGGCGCGAGCGGCAACCACAGAACCTACAAGAAAGCACCGCACACAAGAAAGCGCCGCGCACCGGAGCCAAACCCCGGTACGCGGCACCATTCACTGTCTAGGAAACAGCTGTCTAGGCAACAGCTACGCTTCAGCTACTAGTCGTCGACGTTCGGCATGTCGATATTCTCGTCGACCTTGCCTTCCTTCAACTTCTTGCGGTACTCAACCGACTCGGTCCACACGCCTGCAACACGCTCGGACTCCAGCTCGGCACGAGCCTCTGCCTTCGCGTCCATACGCTCCTTGTACTCCACACGCTTCTGCGCACGAGTCGGGCGAATGATCTCTTCCAGACGAGCGTCCGTACCACGCGGGGAGGACAGCAACTCAGCGCCACCGACCATGGTCGGCTCCCAATCGAAGATCACCGAGTTGTCGTTCTCACCAATCACCACGGCGTCACCGGCACGAGCACCAGCCTTGAACAGCTCATCCTCAACACCCAGGCGCGCCAGGCGGTCCGCCAGGTAGCCGACAGCCTCATCATTATTGAAGTCAGTCTGCTGAATCCAACGCTCAGGCTTCTCACCAATCACGCGGAACAGCGGCTCAAGGTTACGCTCCTCGCGGCGAATAGTGAACTCCTGCTTCTTCTTACCGCGGAAGCCCTTCGGGCGAACCACAGGAGCCTCAACAACCACGCGCTCCGCTTCCTTCTCAGCAGCGGCACGAGCCACGCGGTCCTCCTCCACGAGCTTTGCCATCGCAAAGATCAGGGACTTCAGACCCTCATGGGAAGCAGTCGAAATCTCGAAGACCTTAAAGCCCATCTCCTCAAACTCGGGGCGAACAAACTCCGCCAGCTCACGAGCCTCAGGAACGTCAATCTTATTGAGCACCACAATCTGCGGACGCTCATGCAGCGGCACGGTCACACCCGCAGTCGGGTCAACCTCGTAGTTCTGCAGCTCGCCGCGGATCACCTCAAAGTCACTAATCGGGTCACGGCCCGGCTCCAGGGTCGCACAGTCAATCACGTGCACCAGAGCCGAAGAACGCTCCACATGGCGCAGGAAGCGGTGACCCAGACCGCGACCCTCCGAAGCGCCCTCAATCAGACCCGGAACATCCGCAACGGTGTAGCGAACATCGCCCGCCTGCACCACACCCAGGTTCGGGATCAAAGTGGTGAACGGGTAATCAGCAATCTTCGGACGCGCCGCAGAAATCGCAGCAATCAACGAAGACTTACCAGCCGACGGGTAACCCACCAGAGCCACATCCGCAATGGACTTCAGCTCCAGAACAATATCAGCCTCTTCACCAGGGGTGCCCAACAGAGCAAAACCGGGAGCCTTACGCTTAGCCGAAGCCAACGCAGCATTACCCAGACCGCCCATACCGCCACGGGCAGCAACATACTCGTCGCCCACACGCAGCAGGTCAGCCAAAACATTACCCTCGCGGTCCTTCACCACAGTACCCTGCGGCACGGTCAGAATCAGGTCCTCACCGTTGAAGCCGTGGTGCATATCGCCACGACCAATATCGCCATTCGGGGCGTGCTGATGCGGGCTGTGGTGGTACTCCAACAGGGTCGTGGTCTGGTTATCCACGCGCAGAATCACCGCGCCACCATTACCACCGTTACCGCCGTTAGGGCCGCCCAGGGGCTTAAACTTTTCACGTCGCACGGAGACGCAGCCGTTACCTCCGCGACCGCCAGATACATGCAAGACCACGCGGTCCACGAATTCTGCCACGGGTTCTCCTTATCTTGGAAAATCTTCACTTCGCCACCGCACGGCACACACCAATCATGCTGCGGATGCGGTAGCAGGCGCGACCGGGTTGGGGTGCGCCTCATCGTGGAGCCCAGCACGGGCGTCCACGGCATTCGAGGTCATAGCGAGAGGGGGTAGACTAACGCCTACCCCCTCTGCCCTAGCGGTGAGTATTACTCAGCTGCTGCCAGGATGTTAACGACCTTGCGGCCCTTGCGGGTACCGAATTCGACGGTGCCTGCTGCCAGAGCGAACAGGGTGTCGTCGCCACCGCGGCCAACGTTCAGGCCGGGGTGGAAGTGGGTGCCGCGCTGGCGAACGAGAATCTCGCCTGCGTTGACGGACTGGCCGCCGTAGCGCTTAACACCGAGGTACTGGGGGTTCGAGTCACGGCCGTTACGGGTGGAGCTTGCGCCCTTCTTGTGTGCCATTCTGTATTCCTACCTTAGGGTTGAATTCCGGTCGTTTCGATTACGCGTTGATAGCGGTAATCTTGACGGTGGTCAGCTCGGCGCGGAAGCCCTGACGCTTCTTGTAACCGGTCTTGTTCTTGTACTTCTGAATAACAATCTTCGGACCGCGCAGGTCCTCAACCTTCTCAGCAACAACCTTGGCGGAAGCCAGGGACTTTGCGTCAGCGGTGACCTTGTCACCGTCGACGAGCAGCAGCACGGGCAGCTCGATGGTGCTGCCGGGCTCACCTGCAACACGGTCAAGGGTAACGAGGTCGCCTACGGAAACCTTCTCCTGGCGGCCGCCAGCGCGTACAATCGCGTATGCCACTATGGGACTCACTTTTCTCGACAACTTGCTTCTTGGATCTCACACGAATGAGCAGCCTGCGCTTTCATTGCTGTGCGCCCTCCCCCGCCAATCAAATGACCGCGATCAAGGAGGAACGGCCCGTGCGTTCCGACGGGATTGCCCGCCGAAGCCAACACGCGAGGCTCACCGGTGGTGTCTCTCTCCCGCACGTTCCAAACTCAGCCGAATACTCGACCGCGCCGAAGACGATGCGGGTGGGAGCGGTGTCTCCCGCTGGCCCTGCGTCGATAGGGCTTCACTGAGATAAACACCAGTCCTTAAGGATACGGCATGATCTACGCGCCGCGCAATAGATAAATTTTCGGAACACCCGAAGTCGGCACGTGATACTACTCAACCCCGGCAGATACACCGCAGATAAACCGGGCATAAAAACCCCGGCGGGGTGGATTACTCCACCCCGCCGGGGCGCAACATACACACCATCGGATTTCCGATGATCGGAAGCTAAAGACTAATCGTCCTTACCTTCACGCTTAATGTCGGCAGCAGCAACACCAATGCCGAACAAGACAGGGGCCGAAGCGTCATCAGACACCGGAGTCACATCCGCAACAGAAGCGGAAGCAACCACGGAACCCTCAGCACGCTCGGAAGCGTCCACGGTCACGACCTGAGCACCGGCACCGGCGCTCGAAGCCGCACGGCGAGTGCGACGCTTACGCGGGGTCGAACCGGGCACCTGAGCCGCAGGCTTCTGAGCCTCCTCAACCGGAGCCTCAACCGCTGCGGGAGCTGCGCCCACCACACCGGTCACCGCCGGAGCACCAATCACCCCGGTCACAACCGTGCGAGACTCAGACTTCTCAACCTTATCAGCCTTTGCGGGTGCCTGCTCGGATGCCACGCTCTGCTCAGCTGCCTTCTCGGCGCGCTTCTCATCAGCGGCACGACGAGCACGGCGGCGGGAGGCACGCGGAGTCTCGCGAACATCCTCAATGCGCAGGTCCTCACGCTCAACACGCTTGGACTCCTGAGCCTTCTGCACACCCGAGGTTGCCTCAGCGTTCTGCTGCTCACGGTCCTGGCGCTTGGACGAACGACGCTCCTCCGAACGATCCTCACGGCCCGAACGGAACGACTCACCCTCAGCGCGGGCAAGACGGCCAGCCTTCTGAGAAGCACGAGCCTTCGCCTCACCGGCGCGAATCGCCTCAAAACGATCCGAAGAGCGGCTAAAGCGCGGGTCGAGCTCCGGGTCAACGTGGTGCTCGTCCTCCAGCGCACCCGCGCCGGAATCCTCAACAGCGGCAATATCCGCATCGGTCAGCTCGCGGCGCTTACGGTTACGAGAAGACTTCTTCTCACCACGCTTGGACGAACGACGCTCCTCCGAACGTTCCTGATCAGAACGGCCCTCAGCGGAGTCCTGCGAGGAACCCTCAGCGGACTCCTCCTCCACGCGGTCGAACGCGCTCGCCAGCTGCTCCAGGGAGAAACCGCCCTGCTCACCAATCCAGTTGCCCTCGGTGACCTCAGCGACCTTGTCCTCACGCTGAGCAACCTCCGCGTGAGCCTGCTCGCTGGCGGCCTCGGCAATACCCTGAATCTCCTGCTCAAGCGAAAGCTCAGCGGTCTCCGCGCGGCGCGAACGCTTGCGGCGCTTACGCTTCTTGCGGGTCGAAGCAGTCTCCTCCGAAACGTCCTCGCTCTGAGCGGATGCGGCAGCCACCGCAGCCATAGCGTTACGGCGCTCAGCCTTCTTCGACTCCAGAGCATCCTGCTTCTGCTGGTCACGAGAATCCTCGCGGGCAGCGGCACGGCTACGCTTACGGTCATTACGCTCATGGCGGTGGATGTAATCCGACGCGCCACCGCTACGACCGCTCAGCGGCTGATCGTGAACCACCAGGCCACGACCGGCACAATGCTCACAGGGCTCCGAGAAGACCTCAAGCAGACCGGTACCCAGGCGCTTACGGGTCATCTGAACCAGACCCAGCGAAGTCACCTCAGCCACCTGATGCTTGGTACGGTCACGGCCCAGGCACTCAATCAGGCGACGCAGAACCAGGTCACGGTTCGACTCAAGCACCATGTCAATGAAGTCAATGACGATAATGCCGCCGATATCGCGCAGACGCAGCTGACGGACAATCTCCTCAGCAGCTTCCAGGTTGTTCTTGGTGACAGTCTCTTCAAGGTTGCCGCCGCTACCGGTGAACTTACCGGTGTTCACATCCACCACGGTCATGGCTTCGGTACGGTCAATCACCAGCGAACCACCCGAAGGCAGGTACACCTTACGGTCCAGTGCCTTCGCCAGCTGCTCGTTGATGCGGTAGTGGTCGAAGAGGTCGTCATCGCCGTCCCACTGCTGCAGGCGGGAGACCAAGTCCGGCGCCACGTACGTCACGTACGCCTCGATGGAATCCCACGCGTTCTCGCCCTGAACGATCATCGCGGTGAAGTCCTCGTTGAAGACGTCACGCACGGTCTTAATCATCAGGTCGGGCTCCTGGTAGAGCATCTCCGGAGCCAGCACCTTGCGGGAGTTAGCCTTCTCCTGGATCTCTTCCCACTGCGCACGCAGACGGTTAATGTCGTGGGTCAGCTCCTCCTCAGAAGCGCCCTCCGCCGCGGTACGAACAATCACGCCAGCACCCTCGGGCAGCTTGTCCTTCAGAATCTTCTTCAGGCGCGCACGCTCGGTGTCGGGCAGCTTGCGGGAAATACCGGTCATCGAACCACCCGGCACGTACACCAGGAAGCGGCCGGGCAGGGAAACCTGGCTGGTCAGGCGGGCACCCTTGTGACCAATCGGGTCCTTGGTGACCTGCACCAGAACCGAATCGCCGGGCTTCAGGGCGTTCTCAATCTTGCGGGGTGCGCCGTCCAGACCGGTGACATCCCAGTTGACCTCGCCCGCGTACAGCACAGCGTTGCGGCCGCGTCCAATGTCAACGAACGCAGCTTCCATGGACGGCAGAACGTTCTGAACCTTACCCAGGTACACGTTGCCAATCAGGGAATCCTGCTGGGTCTTGGACACGAAGTGTTCGGCCAGCACGCCGTCCTCAAGCACACCAATCTGGATGCGGCCGTCCTTCTGACGAACCAGCATCTGACGGTCCACAGACTCGCGGCGAGCCAGGAACTCAGCCTCAGTCACGATGTGGCGGCGGCGGCCCAGGGAGCGGGACTCGCGGCGGCGCACACGCTTCGCCTCCAGGCGGGTAGAACCGCGCACACCGGTCACAGTGTTGGATGCGTGAGAGTCAGCCAGGCGCGGCGCACGCACCTTGGTGACGGTCTCAACCTCATCATCGACGCCGCCCTCAATCTCAATATCTTCGGTACCGCGGCGACGGCGACGGCGACGGTGGCTCGTCACCTCAGCCTCAGCGGCAGCCTCCTCACGGCGGCGCTCCATGCGCTCCTTACGCTTCTGCTCCTCGGCAGCGGCGCGGCGTGCTTCACGCTCCAGCTTGGCGGCAACAGCGAGCTCGCTCAGCTCCTCCGGCTCGGGTGCCATGAACAGCGGCATCGCACCCATGGGGGTACGCGAGCGCAGTTCCTGCAGCTTTTCGCGCTGCAGGTCGCTAATGGTCTTTACCGGCTCGGGAGCTACTTCAGGCTCCTCAGCTGCGGACTCCTCAGCAGACTCTTCTGCTGCGGGTGCCTCGGGTGCAGCTTCTTCGGTTGCGGATTCTTCAGCAACCGTAGCAGCCTCGGCGGGCTGCTCTTCAGCGGCAGCCTCGGTCTTCTCAGCTTCCTCAGCCTTTGCGGGGGTTACGACCTCAACCTTGGCGGTCTCTTCCTTCACCTCAACGGCAGACTCGGCAGCGGGCTCAGCCGCCTTCTTCTCAGCAACCGGCTCAGCAGACTCGGCGGCGGGGGCAACAATTTCCTCCACCTTTGCGGTCTTCTCGACGGTCTCGACCTTAGCGGTCTTCTCCTCAACAGCAGGCTCAGCCGCCTTCTTCTCAGCAGCCTCAAACAGGCTATCCAGAGTAGAAGCAACCTCGGTCTCAGACGCAGCGGGAGCGGCAACCTTCGGTGCCGGCGCGTGCTTAGCCTTAGCGTTACGCAGGTTGGTCAGGCCAGCAGCAATCGCCTCATCCAGGGGAACCTCAGGAGCCTTCTCCTTCTTCGGGCGACCCGGACGGCGGCGCTCAGTACCCTGCTGGGCGTCAGAGCTCTCACGAACATTCTTACGCAGAGTTTCACGGGTCTCTGCAGAGGCGTTCTTCTCCTCCGCGAGGGCGTTCAGCGCCTCAAAAACCCCAAGTTCGACGTTCTTCTCGTCAGACATTAATCTTCTTTCGTTACACCCTGCTCCGCACCGCAAGGATTTTAACAGCGCGCATACAGCGCAAAGCCTAGTTGCTGTCACCGCGGCTCAAACCTCACCCTACGGCGCGCGTTCATCGGCGCTACCGGGCACTATCTCGTTCAGTGCTTCTGCCGTAGGGGGCGAGCGGGCGGAACGCAGAGCGCGCCGCGACGGTCACAGCCACCTCGCTCTCGAGCACGGCACGCTCACACCCTTCCTGGGTGCCCTGCCGGTCTTCGGGTTTCTTCGCCGAGGCGGGCGGCCCGCGCGGTGCGACAGTTATGCTCCGCGGCTTATAGCCGGCGCTCTTCGGGTACTCTCCCTCGATGCGTTGGTGGGGATCTTTATGCGCGTGCGGGGCGCACAAGACACCGTGTTCCATTATACCCGGTAGAGGGTACCTCTAAGCCACCCCGCCCATCCTATCTGGGCTTCACCTCCCGGCAGGATGCACGGGCACATTGCCGCGGGCACTCTGCGGCGGACGCATTGCGGGTACAGCAAAGCCGGGCGTGCCACTACGCACCACCCGGCTTCAAAAACTTTCAGAGGAGGGGCTAGTCCAGACCCAGCTCCGCATCGCGCGCCTCACGAGCCTGCTGAGCAAGCTTCGGGTCGGTCGGCAGGTACTCCGGACCGGAACCGGTCGCAAACGGAACACCCAGAATGAAAACAAACGGAGAAACCACCAGCAGAATCACCCACAGCAACGAGAAGTGACCGGCGGTCAGCAACAGCAGGGCAGTCAGAAAAATAACGGCAGCAGCGCCCATTGCGGCAATTCCGGCAGTCTTCACGGTTCTCCTCGAAGGGGTATCAAGAATCTAGTGTCCAGCAGAACGGCAGGCAGTCAACGCCGCAGGTAAAACCCGCAGACGGCTCCAGCTGACGCCGCTCAAGAATATACCTGACCATTATACGCATCCGCGTTGCCTCCCCGCTGACCGCCACCGGCAAGGTTGCCGGCGCCTCCCCCGCTACCCGGCGCCCCAGCCCGGCATATTCTGCGCAGCCTCACCCACCCGCAGACGCAACAACGCCCCGGCACCAACAGGTACCGGGGCGTTGAATGTTCGGGGCATCAGCCCTCAACTACTTAGCGCATCATATTCACAATGACCTCAAAGAAGCGGATCACAATAATGCCGAAAATCAGGATCAACCACAGGCTAATCGCAAACCACGACCAGCCGCGAGCACTCTCACGCATCGACTGCGATGCCGGAATAACACCCGCCGAAATATTGCGGACCGTGGTCTTCACAAAAAGCGTGATGGTCATAACCCACACGATCATGCAGAACAGGCACAGGGCGTTAATCTGGAACGTCGTCTGGTACCACAGCCACATAATGAATGCGGTCGCCGCCGCCAAACCAATGTCCATGCACACCCAGAACCACTTCTTGAAGCGTGCACCCGCCATGATCGCGGCACCGATAGTCACCACAATCGAGAAGCCCACCAGACCAATGAACGGGTTCGGGAAGCCGAAAGCTTCCGCCTGCGGGGTGCGCATCACCGTGCCGCAGCTGAGCAGGGCGTTGATATCGCAGACCGTGGAGTGGCCGGCATCAATGTAAATCTGCAGGCGCTCATACACCAGAATCGCTGAAGAAATGAGTGCGATCAGGCCGGCGCCAACCAGCCAGAATCCGAGCTGTCGGTCTGAGTAGCCGCCTGGGGTTCCCGCGTGCCCGTGCTGCGCTTCTTTTTCAGCGTGGGTAGGCTCGGTAGTACTCGATGCGGCGGTACTCATACGACTCCTTTAGATAGTGTTTTACGGTGGTACTGTCCCAGCAGCACCGTCTTAAGCTCTGTAGTGTTGAGGGGTGCATGCAACCGTCAACGCGGCAGACGCCGGGGACAGCTGAGGAGGTGCCGGTTAGGTCCCTCAAGGGTGCGCCTCACCTCGTGCAGTAGCGGGTACGTATCGGCGCGGCATAGCCAGCACCCCGGAAGCGGTACCCCATTTATCCTAGCCTCTCACACCACCAAATGGCACACCATCAACCTATATGTTCCGTTTTATGACGTGCTATTTTACGCAGATGGGTGCGTTTTCAGGACGGTTTCAGGAATCATTCCGGGCACTTTCGGGGCGTCTTGAGCACGCGAAAACCCCCGGGAGGCGCCCGCAATTCAGCGGCGGGCGGAACCTTCCGAGGGTTTCAACGGGATATTTCTAGGGCTTTATCCGGGGCATCACTTAGGGCGGTATTACCTAGGGCAGCGGGTGGGTGTACGACTCATCAAAGAACAGCTGCTCCAGCTCCACCGCGCGGCTAAAGAACTCGCGGGCGCGCTGCGCATCCGACGGGCCCACACGGTCCAGTTCGCGGCGCAGGAAATCAACCAGCTCACGGAACTCCGGGTAGTCGTGCAGGGTAATCCACTCGTGGTGCACAAAAGAGTCGGGGCGCTTGGCGGGAGCCTTCGACGCCCAATCCAGGTACAGGCCCTCGCAAACCACCAGCACCGACAGAATCGCCGCGTAGCTACCGCTTGCCGCCGCGTCGAGGAAGAGACGCTTGAAGCCGGTAGTCGCCTCCGTATCGGGCATGGAGTCACGCTGATGCTCAGTCACGCCCAGAGTCTCAAAACAACGCAGGAAGTAGGTATTCTCGTCCCCCGCGATTTCGCCCGCAAACTTGGAGAGGCGCAGACGACCCGCGAGAGTATCGGCGTTAGCAATCGCGCCACCAATCAGGGCGAGGAAGGTATCGAGGAAACGGTAGTCCTGCACCAGGTACCCCGCCATGACCTGCGGGGCAATCGAGCCGTCAAAAAGCTCAGCAACAAAACGGTGATTCGTGGCGGCAAGCCAGGTGGCGAGGTTCTCCTGACGCAGCGTCTCCGTGAACGAATCGGTGCCGATCAAATCGGTGAAGGGTGCGGGCATGATGGGTGCCTTTCACTATGTGGCATACCGTCGCTGGTATGCGTATGTGTGCGGGTGTGTTGGTGCAGCCTCAGGCGTTGGGGCCGGCGCCTCAGCGAATATAGCACCGTGACGCCAAGGCGCGCCCGGTTTTGCGCCCCGGTGCCCACAAATTTTCGTTCTTTTCGATTTTTTGGATGGGTGAGAGCGGATGATGCCGGTCAAACTCGCACGATTGGGGTTAGATGAGAGCCCATGGGAACACGTGAGAAATCATGCGTTCGAGTGGGAGCACGAGGGCAGAGGCGCGAAAAAACGGGGTGCCACTCCCCCAGCCAGTACAACCAACCGGAGGGCGGCACCCCGCCTCATCTCTGCAACCTCAACGGGTCGCCTTAGTGATCCGCATCGTCCTCGGAATCATCATCACCGAAGAAATCATCGGTGTACGAATCGCCCAGCGGCAGACCCAGCGAATCCTCCAGCGAAGAACCCGCCGCAGACTCGCCACCCAGCTCAGCCATGATGCCGTCCAGCAGCTCATCCGGCTCAGCAGAGGCAGCCGCAGCCGCCGCGGCAGCCAGAGTCGAAGCCGACGCCGCACCCGCAGAACCCGCATAGGCACCCTCGGCGCCCAGCTCATCCGGCAGCTCTTCAGCCTCAGCGCCGGGGGTCTTCGCCTCCTCATGCGCCGCCAGCAGGGTACGCGCCTCACCAATGACCGTAATCGAACCGGTAATCAGCACGCCCGCCGACTCCTGCTCAAAGAGGGCGTTCTCCATGGCGGTGGCAATCGCCTCGTCCAGGTGCTCAAACACCTCAATCGAGTCTTCATCCAGACCCGCATCCAGCGCCAGCTCGTGCAGACGCTCCGGCGCAATCGCACGCGGCGAATCCGACGCCGCCAGGTACAGGCGGAAGGTACCGTCAGAAGCGTCAACGTACTCTTCGCGCATGGTCTCAAACATGCCCAGAGCATCCTTCTCACCCAAAATACCGACCACGGAATGCAGGTGCGACAGCTTGAACGCCTCGGTCAGCGCAGCCGCGGACGCACGCACGCCGTGCGGGTTGTGGCCCGCATCCAGGATGGTCAGCGGCTCGGTGCGCACAACCTCCAGACGGCCCGGCGAGCGCACCGTCTCAAACGCGGTACGCACCACGTCCTCGGGCAGCTGACGCTGACCGCCGAAGAACGCCTCCACGGCGGCGAGAGCCACCACGGCGTTCTGCGCCTGATGCGCACCGTGCAGGGACAGCGGCACATCCGGGTACTCGCCCGCCAGGCCGCGCAGGGTCAGCAGCTGACCGCCGACCGCAAGCTCACGGGAGACAACGCCGAACTCCACGCCCTCAAAGGCGAAGGATGCTTCCTTCTCGCGGGCGGAAGCGAGCAACACGTTCGCCGCTTCCGGGTCCTGTGCCGCAGAAATCAGGAAGCCGCCGGGCTTGATGATGCCGGACTTTTCGGTCGCGATCTCAGCGAGGGTTTCGCCCAGCATGTCGGTGTGGTCCAGACCAATCGGGGTGACCACGGAAACCACGCCGTCGGCAACGTTCGTGGAATCCCAGGTGCCGCCGATACCGACCTCGAGCACCACCACGTCCACCGGCTCATCCGCGAAAATCGCGAAGGCGAGCACGGTAACGGACTCGAAGAAGGTCAGGGCGGGCTCGCCGCGGGAGGTCATCTCCGCGTCCACAATCTGCAGGTAGGGGGCGATTTCCTCCCAAATACGCACAAAGGTGGCATCCGGTACGGGCGCGCCGTTAATGCAGATACGCTCGGTGACGCTTTCGAGGTGCGGGCTGGTAAAGCGGCCCACGCGCAGGTCGTGGCCGAGCAGCAGCGCCTCAATCATGCGGGCGGTGCTGGTCTTACCGTTCGTGCCGGTGATGTGGATGACCGGGGCGGCGCGGTGCACGTCGCCGAGGATTTCGACGGCGCGGGCTACCGCGTCCAGGCGCGGTGCCATCTTGTTTTCGGGTGCTCGCGCCAGCAGTTCACCGTAGACCCGCTCCACGCCCTCGGGGTCGGGAATTGCGGGGTAATTCTTCTCGCTCATTGTTCTCCTCACTGGGATAGCCGGCCGGTGCCGGCAGGGGCCCACCGTGCGGCGGGATAACCGTGCGGCGGGATAGACGACGGGCCGCCCCGCCCAATCAAGGGGGCGGGACGGCCGTACGGTTCAGGCGTTTTATGCCTTGGCTACGCTAATGCTCAGCTCGGCTGCTTCGCTCAGCTGCAGGGACACGGCGAGGGTTTCGCCGGTCACCAGTGCTTCGTTGGTGCGCAGAGCTGCCAGAGTTTCCTCCGGTGCCGCGATGCTCAGGTTGATGCGGTCCGCAACATTCAGGTCGGCGTCCTTACGAGCCTGCTGAATAGCGCGGATGGTATCGCGGGCGATACCCTCGGCAACCAGCTCGTCGGTCAGCTCAATGTTGAGGACCAGGAAGCCGCCGGGCAGAACCGCAGCCGCAGTGTGCTCAGCACCCTCAGCATCAGCGGCAACCACGGTTGCCAGCTCGTATTCGCCCTCTTCCAGAGCCAGGCCGCCGTCCAGAGCTGCCACGCCGACCAGGACGGTACCGTCCTCGGTCACGGTCCAGTCACCGGACTTGGATGCCTTAATGGCAACCTGCACCTGCTTGCCCAGGCGCGGACCTGCCGCACGTGCGTTGACCTTCAGCTGCTGGGAGATGCCGTAGTCGGCGGGGTCGACGGTGTCGGCGCTGACCAGCTCCACCTGGCGCAGGTTCAGCTCGTCCTCGACGATGTTCGCGAAGTACTCCGCGCCCTTCTCACCGAAAGCGGTACCCAGGGCAGCGAACTGCTCGGGTGCAATAGCCACGGTCATCTTCTGCAGCGGCTGGCGCACGCGGATCTTTTTTTCCTTGCGCAGTGCCGAACCGGCGGAGCAGACCTCACGCACGGTCTGCATGAGAGCCAGCAGGTCAGACTCATCAGCGAAAGCGGATGCCTCGGGCCAGTCAGCCAGGTGCACGGAGCGTTCACCGGTGAGGCCGCGGTAGATTTCCTCGCTGCTGAGCGGCAGCAGGGACGCGGCGACCTTCGACACGGTCACCAGTGCGGTGTAGAGGGTGTCGAATGCGTCGGTGTCTTCGTTGAAGAAGCGCTCGCGGGAGCGGCGCACGTACCAGTTGGTCAGTGCGTCGGCGTACTGGCGCAGGGATTCGCAGGCGTTCCAGATGTCGTAGGAGTCCATCGCTGCGGTGACCTGCTCGATGAGTTCGCGGGTCTTGCCGAGGATGAAGCGATCCATCACGTGCTGCGAGTCGTACTTGAGCTTTGCGCTGTAGCCTTCGCCGTTGTTGGCGGCGTTAGCGTACAGGGCGAAGAAGTGGTAGACGTTCCACAGCGGCAGCATGACCTGGCGAACACCCTCGCGGATGCCCTGTTCGGTCACGATCAGGTTGCCGCCGCGCAGGATCGGGGAGGACATCAGGAACCAGCGCATTGCGTCGGAGCCGTCGCGGTCGAGGACCTCGGAGACGTCCGGGTAGTTACGCAGGGACTTGGACATCTTCTGACCGTCCGAGCCGAGCACAATACCGTGGCTGATGACGTTCTTGAACGCGGGGCGGTCGAAGAGCGCGGTCGCCAGCACGTGCAGCACGTAGAACCAGCCGCGGGTCTGACCGATGTACTCGACGATGAAGTCTGCCGGGTAGTGGTTCTCGAACCATTCCTGGTTCTCGAAGGGGTAGTGCACCTGTGCGTAGGGCATGGAGCCGGAGTCGAACCAGACGTCGAGCACGTCTTCCACGCGGCGCATGGTGGACTTGCCGGTCGGGTCGTCCGGGTTCGGGCGGGTCAGCTCGTCAATGTACGGGCGGTGCAGGTCGGGTTCGCCGTCCTTGTTCAGGGGCAGACGGCCGAAGTCTGCCTTGAGCTCTTCGAGGGAGCCGTACACGTCCATGCGCGGGTAGTTCGGGTCGTCCGAAACCCACACGGGGATCGGGGATCCCCAGAAGCGGTTACGGGAGATGGACCAGTCGCGTGCGTTCTCAACCCATTTGCCGAACTGGCCGTACTTCACGTTTTCCGGGATCCAGTTAATCTGCTTGTTCAGCTCGTACATGCGGTCCTTGAAGTCGGTGACCTTCACGTACCAGGAGGTGATTGCACGGTAGATGAGCGGGGTGCGGCAGCGCCAGCAGTGCGGGTAGGAGTGCACGTAGGACTTCTCGCGGATCAGCACATCGTCTGCCTTGAGAGCGTTGATGATGGTGCGGTTCGCGTCGAATGCCTGCACGCCTGCAATCTCAGCCAGGGCGGTGGAGCCGGAGGCGGTAGGCTCGGCGAAGAGGTTCAGGAACTTTGCGCCTTCGTCGAGGGAGAGGATCACGGGGATGCCGTAGCCTTCACAGACCTTCTGGTCGTCTTCACCGTAGGCGGGTGCCTGGTGGACGATGCCGGTACCGTCACCGGTGGTGACGTAGTCGGCGACGAGGATCTGCCAGGAGGTTTCGGTGCCCCACTTTTCGGCGTCTGCGAAGTAGTCCCAGAGCGGGGTGTAGCGCACGTGCTCGAGCTGGGAGCCGGTGTAGCGTGCGGTGACGGCTGCGTCTGCGTCCTTTTCGGGCTGGTCGCCTTCGTAGCCGAGGTCCTTGGCGTAGGAGCCGAGCAGGTCGGAGGCGATTAGGAAGGAGCGGCCCTCGAACTTGCCTGCGCCGGGTACGACGGAGTATTCAATCTCGGGTCCGACGGCGAGCGCCTGGTTGGTGGGCAGGGTCCAGGGGGTGGTGGTCCATGCGAGTGCTTCGACGCCGTCGAGTTCTGCGGCGACCTTCTCGTCAGCACCGAGGGCGGTGTCTGCGGTGAGGCGGAATGCGACGGTGACGGTCTGGTCCTGGCGGTCCTTGTACACGTCGTCGTCCATGCGCAGCTCGTGGTTGGAGAGGGGGGTCTCGTCCTTCCAGCAGTAGGGCAGCACGCGGAAGCCCTGGTAGGTCAGGCCCTTGTCGTAGAGGCGCTTGAACGCCCAGATGACGGACTCCATGTACTCGACGTTCAGGGTCTTGTAGTCGTTTTCGAAGTCGACCCAGCGTGCCTGGCGGGTGACGTACTTTTCCCACTCGTTGGTGTACTTGAGCACGGATGCGCGGGCAGCGTCGTTGAAGTTGTCGATGCCCATTTCGAGGATTTCGCGCTTGTCGGTCATGCCGAGCTGCTTCATTGCCTCGAGTTCTGCGGGCAGGCCGTGGGTGTCCCAGCCGAAGCGGCGTTCTACCTTGTGGCCGCGCTGGGTCTGGTAGCGTGCGACGAGGTCCTTGGCGTAGCCGGTGAGCAGGTGGCCGTAGTGGGGCAGGCCGTTAGCGAAGGGAGGGCCGTCGTAGAAGACGAATTCGTTTTCTCCGTTTTCGCCTGCGGGGCGGTTCTCGACGGATGCGGAGAAGGTGTTGTCCTTCTTCCAGTAGTCGAGGACTGCCTCTTCGAGTGCGGGGAACTTGGGCGATGCGGTGACGCCGCTTCCTGCGGCTTCGAAGGCGCTCGCCTTGGGGTAAACATGGGACATGTGTTTGTGCGCCCTTATCTGTTGTTCTCAACGCTGAGAGGTTGGGGCGACAGGGTACGTAGCACTCGTCGTCCGCACCGTTTCAGCGGGTGAGGATTGACATGACGGGTGCAAGGACGCCTAGGCATCGCTGACTTGCCCGGGTTGTGCCGGGGGTCGGGATGCGGCGCGGTACCACCTTGCTTACTGATTTAACAGCTCAACGCACCGAACCCTCCCGGGGCTAGCGGGGTGTCGCGTGTCCGCGATACCTAGCCACCGGAAGAGCGGCGCGTTGGGCGGGTATCAGTCGCTTATTACAGCTATATCGGGCTTAACCGTCCGGTTCTACTGGGACTACATCTCTTCCGCTAAGACACCCTCGCCGCAGCGATTGGCGGGTGCCCGCAGGTGCGGTCCGTTCTTCCGAATTGCTCGCCGGTGATGGCCGGGTCGTTGCAAACACTAATAGTTTATGTGGCTTTTGTGCCTGTATGCAACCCCGCGGGGTGTGGGTTTGAACAGTACTATTCAGATGCGCCGATGCCGGGGACACAAAACAGAATGGTTCTTCGTTCGGCGATATTTAGAGCGAGTAGGGGGCTTAAGGGGTCTTGCCTCACCCCACGCTCGGGCGTGTTTAAGGATGTATGTTTTTGCATTCCCCCGGTGTTGCTTTAAGTGGGTTTCGATTTTTTCGTGGGAGCCCATGGGATTGCAGTCAGTGCAACCACAAGATATGGGGTGAACACCGATGTAATTCCACTAGATATTCACCCCTGCACGTTTTCATCTCTTCAACACCCCGTGTGGGAACCGGTTTTTCTGAATGATTCAGCAATGCATAGCGGGTGAATAGAGTGCATATTTGGGAATTGTTGAGCGGGTTTCCCCTTATTGAATCGGGTATTTCTTCTGGGCTTTTGAAGACTTTCTTACGACCAGAAGGTTGAGCCAACCACCCTCCTCTCCCCCACCCTTGGAAACACTGAGGCGCAGCTCTTTCATTTTCCAAGTCATAAATATGATTGAAATCACTTAGCTCAACATGCACGCAACCCTCTCACGGAACAGTTGCCTCCATCAAACAGCTCCTCACTAACAGGGTGTAGCCGCAATACTTTACAGTGATTGATATCTTGAGTGATCCATAGACTCACAGAGATTACTAAGGTGTATTTTCGTACATTTTGAGTTCAAAATAGTCTAAAATGAATCGTGCAACACATCAATGATGATTCGATAGTATTACCTACCCTCTCACCGGGGTGTGAACATAACAGTCTCAACGATGAGTTCACCGCGTATCCGTTCGCTCCACCAGCAGCATGTACGCGCCCGAGGTCACTTCCGGATTTGGGCTGAAACCGCGGCATTTGCCCGAAGTTTTATCCCCTTTCACGGCCTCACCCAACACGCCATACAACCACGCGCCCGCCGCCGGGTGCCCCGAGCCCGCCTCGGCATAATTCAAGGAGTTCACCGATGCTCTCACCCTCTTCGAGCACCCGTTCCGCCGCTTCCCGTCTAATGAACCGCCGCGCCCTACTGCTCGGTGGCGCGGTTTCCCTCATGGCCGGTTGCGCCTCCGATATTCGCCCGTTGAGCGAAGAAGCAAAAGCGAAGGTCGGCTCCCCCACCCCTTCCGCGAGCGCGACCGCTTCTGCGTCTAGTTCGCCGTCTGCTTCACAGTCTGCTTCGGCGACCGCATCAGCAAGCGCTAAGAGCAGCTCGTCCAGCGCGGCACGCGTACCCGTATCTGAGGATGCACTCGTTGAGGGTTGGGAAAAGTACCCCGGCCCTCTGAAACTGACCGGCGAATACATGGGCGAGTACCAGTCCGCAACGGATTCTTCCCCTGCGAAGAACGTACCTAAGCCCCTCAAGACCGTTCCGCACCGTGAAGAACCGACCTTCCAGGGCGCCTACGAGACGTTGCGTGCCTACTACAGTGCTCAGATCACCGCGCTCAAGGATGGACGCTACGCGGATCAGACGATTGAGCTGACCTACCCGGCTGATAAGCGCGCCATTGATGAGGTCAAGGCGGTCAAGGAACTGTATGAGCAGAACGGCTGGTACATGGACTTCACGTGCAGCATTTCCATGCGGAATACGGAGCCTCGAACCGCCCTGAAGAACGGTGACGGCTACGTAGAAATCATGATGGACGCCAAGTATTCTGCCACCGCCATCCATCAGCCGGACGGCACCGAACGCAAGATACCGGCGATTACTCAGGTAGCCATTCCGCACGTGATGCTCTACACCGAGGGTAAGTGGTGGCGAATCGGCAACGATTATCTGAACGAGCGTCTGAATGGCGGCAAGGGCTCTTCCGACTCTTCTAGTTCCGCTGGTTCCGCTGGTTCCAGTTCCGCAGGTTCTAGCGGTTCTTCGTCCTCGGGTCGCGGCTCCACTAAGGTCTAAATCCGCAGGGGTCTAATACCCTAGTCGAGAGCAGCCCGTCTCATCAATTCCATATGCACTAGCCCAAAGTCGAGGAGGCGCACTCCCCTGCACCTCACCGACTTTGGGTTATTGCGTCTTAAAGACAACGTTCAGGGTTTTTTGACGAAGTTTTAAAACCAGTCTTCTATAGTAAGAAGTGGATACTTCATACCGCCGCAGTTCACGCTCCGGCACACCCGTATCCCGGTACCCCCCTGTACCGCGCACCATACAAAAACGATGAGGAAGAGTCTCTCGTACGCATCGCAGCGTTGCGAGCTACCTCGATCAACCACTTTCAGGAGATACCATGTCCTTCCGGCCGAGTGCACACACCAACTTCTCTGCTAACGACCGAAACGGATTGACCCGCCGCACCGTTCTTTTTGGCGGTCTGACCGCCGGCGCTTTCGCCCTGGCAGGATGCGCCTTCAACAAGGATATTCGCCCCACCGGTAGCGGCGACACTTTCTCCGGCTCCCCGAGCGCCTCCGCCTCCCCCTCGGCGTCTGCGTCGGCTTCGCCTTCTGAGTCTGCCTCGGCTTCGGCATCCGCTTCGTCTTCGTCCTCGTCAAGCCGTAACAGCGCGAAGATTATTCCGTCCGACGAGTTCTTGAAGGACTATAAGAAGTACATTGGCGACGTCAAGTACGAGTACAAGCCCGCCATTGCGCACTATGTTGAGCCGACCGACACCTCCCCCGCGAAGAACGTCCCGATCCCGGTCATTGATACGGTGGCTCAGCGTACCGTCTCCCTCGAGGGCGCCTACAAGACTCTGGCTGCTTACCAGAGCGCGTACATTGCCGCGATGTACAACGGCGACCTGCAGTACCTCAAGGGTCTGGTCCACGGCGCTGACAGCGGTCTGGTCAACAACCTGAAGGCTATTGCTAAGCTCTACGCTGCGGGCGGTTGGACTAAGGACTATGAGAGCAAGCTGAGCATCCGTGACGATCTCGATGCGAAGGCTCTTGCCTCTTCCGATTTGGCTGTTGTGGCGTTCCCCTGCCGGGACGTCGTCAAGGAATACACCATCTACCAGAAGGGCACGGGTGAGCCTCAGAAGGCAAGCACCCTGGATGTCGTGATTTACGTGGTGTACGCCGAGGGCAAGTGGCGCGTGACCAGCCGCGAGTACTTTGTGTCGGAGTACAGCGACCGATTCCGCAAGGTCTTTGAGGGCCCCTCCTCATCGGCTTCGGCAAGCAAGTCCAGCGGTGGCGGCTCCGGCAGCTCCGGTGGCTCTAGCTCCGGTAGCAGTAGCGACTTCAAGGTCTAGGCTCTGAGATTCTAAGCTCCAAGATTAGGATTTGAGCGCAGCACCCCTGACGAAAGCGGGGCGGGTATCAACTGATACCCGCCCCGCTTTCATATGTTTTTGTGCCGCGGCGTTCCGGCGCAGCAACAGCCCCGCTCCTCGGCAACTAGGAAAACCAAGGATGCGGGGCTGCGCAATACTATCTGGCGCACCGCCTCTAGGAGGTGGAACGCTCACGCAGACGCTCGTGAACCTTGCTCACAAAGCGGTTCTGATTATCGCGAGCATAATGCACGACCTCACCGATGACGGTAATAGCCGGCGCCCTAACCGATGCGCAATCTGCCTGAGCGTTCTCAAGGGTCGTGACAGTCACGCGCTCCTTCTCAGAGAAACCGTTCTCAATGGTTGCCAGCGGCGTGTCAGCCTCAATCCCACGAGAGAGCAGAGACGCCACCGTATCGGGCAGGGTACGAACGCCCATCAGCAGCACCACGGTGCCCTGGGCGCGCAGGGTCGCCTCAAGAGCCGACACTTCGGTCTCCGACAGGCCGGAGTGACCAGAAATGACGGTGAAAATCGAGGATACCTTACGCAGGGTCACCGGAATCGCCGCACGCGCAGGAACCGCGATGGCGCTGGTAATGCCGGGGATGACCTCAGCCTCCAGGCCTGCGGCGATGCACGCATCCAGCTCTTCAGCACCGCGACCGTACACGTACGGGTCGCCACCCTTCAAACGCACCACGGTCTTACCCGAAAGCGCGTAATCAATCATGAGCTGCTGAATGCGGGACTGCGGAACAGCGTGCTTACCGGGAACCTTGCCCACATCAACAATGAGGGCGTTCGGTGCGTACTCGCCGTACTCCTGCGGGGCGAGGTGATCCAGAAGAACCACGTCCGCCTCACTCAGGGCACGTGCCGCACGCAGGGTCAGCAGGTCAGCGGCACCGGGGCCGCCACCCACAATGTAGACCTTGCCGGGGTTCTCAGCAGGCTCGCCGGGCAGAAGAATGCCGCGTTCCGTCACGCTATCGTCCAGGGTGTGCCCGGGCGCCCCGCCCGCGAGCACCTCGTCAATAGTGGCGAACTCGCGGGGCGGGAACGGAGGAATCTTCGGGCACATACTACGCTGCCGGGACCGGGTTGAGGTCACTGGGCTTGCCCACGGGAATCTTGGTGCCGGTCAGCAGGACGGTGTTGGACTCGCCAGCTTCTGCCGCCGCAATTTCCTCGGGGGTTGCGGGGCGAATCTGCTCGCGCTCCAGCACGTACAGGTGCGAACCCTCGTCGCTGCCGTTGGGCTCGTTGATGAAGGCACGGAAGCGGCGCAGGCGGCGCTCGTCGCGCAGGGTTGCTGCCCACTCGTCCTCGTAGGAGTCAACGTGACGCTGCATGTCGCGCTCCAGGTCCTCGCACACGCCCAGGGAGTCCTCAATGAGGACGGACTGCAGGTGTGCCAGACCGTCGCCGTGCTCCTCATCCAGATCCTCGAGCCAGCGAGCGGTACGCTGCAGCTTGTCTGCGGTACGGATGTAGTACATCAGGTAGCGGTCGATGTAGCGGATGATGTCCTCGCTGGAGGCGTCCTTGACGAAGAGGCGACCGTGAGCGGGGTTTGCACCACCGTTACCACCCAGGTACAGGTTCCAGCCGTTGGTGGTTGCAATCAGACCAACGTCCTTGCCCTGTGCCTCAGCACATTCACGGTTACAGCCGGAAACACCGAACTTGAACTTGTGCGGGGAACGCAGACCGCGGTAACGGTTCTCGAGCTGGACTGCCATGCCGGTAGAGTCCTGAACACCGAAGCGGCACCAGGTCGAACCCATGCAGGACTTCACGTTACGCAGGGACTTACCGTATGCCTGACCGGATTCGAAGCCGGCATCCACCAGGCGCTCCCAAATGTAGGGCAGCTGCTCCAGGCGAGCACCGAACATACCGATACGCTGTGCACCGGTAATCTTCACGTACAGACCGAACTCTTCAGCAACCTCTGCGATGACGCCCAGCTTCTTAGCGGGAATCTCACCTGCAGGAATACGCGGAACGACGGAGTAGGTACCGTTCTTCTGCATGTTCGCCAGCGCACGGTCGTTGGTCTCCTGAATACCACCGCGGCCTGCGTCCAGGACGTAGGAGTTGCGGAAGGAGGAGAGAATCGATGCAACGGTCGGCTTACAGATAGCACAGCCGTCGCCACCGCGGCCGAAGCGTGCCAGCACGGAGTCGAAGTCATCCAGGCTGGTCAGGCGCACAGCCTCAGCCAGCTCAGCACGGGAGAAGTCGAAGTGCTCACACAGTGCCTTGGAGACGGTCAGACCCATCTTCTTCATCTGCTGTTCCAGAGTCTTCTGCAGCATCGGAACACAGGAACCACACTGGGTACCCGCGGTGGTGCAGGACTTCAGGGATGCAACATCGTGGTTGCCGTCAACGATTGCCTCGCGGACAGCACCGAAGCTGATGTTGTTGCAGGAACACAGGATTGCGTCGTCGGGCAGTTCGGTGTCGGGGATGCCGTCGCCGCCGCCAGCTGCGGTCAGGTAGACGTTCGGTTCAGCGGGCAGTTCGCGACCGAGCAGGGGCTTCAGGGAGTCGAAGGGAGCGGTGTCACCAACGAACACGCCACCCAGCAGGGTCTTTGCGTCGCCACTGGTCACAATCTTCTGGTACATGCCGCGTGCGGGGTCTGCGAACAGAACCTCGAGGCAGCCCTCGGTGGTGCCGCGGCGGTCACCGAAGCCAGCCACCTGAACGCCGGAGAACTTCAGCTTGGTTGCGATGTCGAACTCTTCAACCTGAGCTTCTTCGTTGTCGTTGAGCAGGTTAGCTGCCACAGCGTCAGCCATAGCGTTAGCCGGTGCGACCAGACCCCAGGTGCGGCCCAGTACGCAGGCGACCTCACCGATAGCCCAAATGTGCTCGTCGGAGGAGTGGCATGCGTCGTTGACGAGAATACCGCCGCGCTCGCCCAGTGCCAGGTCGGCGTCGCGTGCCAGCTCGTCGTTGGGGCGAATACCGGCACCGAAGACCACCATGTCGGCGGGCAGGGTGCGGATTTCTGCATCCTCAGAGGGAGAATCTGCGATGGAGACGGAGACGACGTTGCCGTCAGCATCCTTGTTAATGCCGGAGATGTACACGCCGGTCTCAATCTCAATGCCGGTTGCCTTGATCTGGGCGTTCACGGCGTAACCGCCGCCCTGGTCAACCTCAACGGAGAGCAGCCAGGGTGCCACATCCAGAATGGTGGGCTCTGCGCCCAGGTCCTTCAGACCCTCAGCTGCTTCGAGGCCGAGCAGACCGCCACCGACGACGATACCGCGGGGTGCGCGGCCCAGGGTGGACTGCAGACGGTTGACCTCGGAGACCATGTTCTTCACGTCGTCAATGGTGCGGAAGACGTGTGCGGCGTCCGAGTTAAGAATGGGGATACGAACCGCGCGGGAACCGGTTGCGAAGACCAGTACGTCGTAGGGGTACTCGTTGCCCTCGGTGTCGGTGACGACGCGGCGGGTGCGGTCAAGCTTCTCTGCGTGGCAGTTGTTGACCAGGTTGATGTTCTCTGCATTCCACAGTTCGGGGTCACCGAGGGTCAGGTCCTTCTCGGTGTCCTTGAAAATCTTCTCGATAGCAACGCGGTCGTAGGGGATGTAGGGCTCATCGTTGAGGACGGTGATGGTGTCCGCTGCGCGACCGGCAGCTTCAGCGCCTTCGTGGTACGCGCGTACAAAACGCCACGCAGCGGGGCCTGCGCCGACAACGAGAATGTTGCGGGGGGTGTGCGACATGGATTTTCCTTCCTAGTTGTAATGCAGGTAGTTCATGGCACTTATCTACCCTCAGTGTGCGGCTGGATCGTGCCCGGTATTGGAACTCCTAGTTTCCGTACCGTTGGGCTCGTACCTGATGCGTACCGAGTAGTTGGAGCGCCCGCTTCTTTAGAATGCATCTGAAAATTACGAAACATTTTTGTGTGGGATTATGTTGTTTTCTTCAGGCAGTCAAAAGGCGTTTTAAACTACGACTTTTATCGTACACTCTAGCGCGGGGTCGAAGTATCGAAAATCCGTATTTTTTGGGAAAATTTTCCAAAAAATCCGCGGAATACCGGGCTGGAATAGGGTATTCTTACCTTATCTAAACCTAATTTAGGTAAGGCTAATCTATGAAATTTGAGATCATCTTTTAGGGTAAAAATAACCTTTAGCACCCTCCGCGCGCCCCATTTCCAAATGTGGGTTTCATAAGGTAAACTCCAAACAAAGAACACACGAACCGCTATTGTGTCCTGCACCCCGCGCGGCGCAGACCACCACTTCGAAAGGAAACCCCCATGGCTGAGAACTGGGTACGCATCTGCGCCGAATCTGACCTCGAAGAAAACTGGGGCGAAGTCGCCCTGGTCGACGGCTACCAGTACGCCATCTACAAGACCAAGCACGGCATCTACGCTAGCGACCACCTCGACCCGCACAGCCAGGCACTGGTCCTCGCACGCGGCATCGTCGGTGAGAAGAACGGCAACCCCACCATCACCTCCCCCCTCTACAAGGAGGTCTACGACCTGACCACCGGTGAGTGCGTCTCCGACCCCTCCTACTCCATCAAGGTCTACCCCGTAGAGGTCCGCGACGGCGACGTCTACCTCAAGACTGCCTAAGCACTCAGCTACTTCAGCTACATACAAAAAACCTCGGGAGAATCACCTCCCGAGGTTTTTTGTATGGATTTTCAGAAGCCCCTCATCAGGTGAGTGAACAGCGAGCGCACTAGCCTGATTTTAAGTCATCTAGGCGGCATCCAGCTGGGCAATAGCGGCATCCATGCGGTCAATAAAGCACTCCGCCACCACGGCAGCAGAAGCACCACCCTGCGCGTTCACCAGCGGCGCGGCAACCTTCACCGGCACACCGGTCGACTCAGCATCACGGCGCATCTTACCGGAGAAGAAACCATCCGCCAGCAGGTAAGTCGCGGCAAACTTAGGCTGATGTTCGGCAACGACCTCGTGGAACTTTGGATCGATAGCGGCAATAAAGCCGTGATGTACCGGAGCGTTCAGCTCGTCAGCCAGCAGCTCAGCGGCACGCTCCATATCGGCACGACCATCGGCGCGGGAAGAACCAGCGGCACCCTGCACCACAGGGCCGTCGCCGGGAGTCCAACCAGCCTCTTCCAGGCGGGCGCGGGTCAGAGCGGCAAGACGTGCATCCGGTCCCAGAGACTCGCCAATACTAATACGCTCAATACCGCTATTGCGTGCGGCACGACGCAAATCCACCTGAGTGTGGAAGCCGGTCGACAGCAGAATCGGCACGATCACGCAGGGCTCATCATTGGGCAGAGAGGCTGCGGCATCATCAACGCTGGGAGATTCCACATCCACATATGCGGCGTGGACACGGTACTCCACACCGTCATTACGCTGGGCAAGCAGGAACTTGATCTGCTCACGAATCAGCGTGATAGCTTCACGACCGGCGACCGAGTCAGTGCCGTGCGAAGTTGCGATTACATTCAGAATAGTCATATTTCCATTGTATGAAAGGAACACCCCGCTCCCCCACTCATGAACACGAGTGGCGAAGCGGGGTGTTGCACGAAGGCTAAATTTTAGCTCTTGCGGCGGCGAGCCACGACCAGTGCGGTACCCGCAGCCAGGGTGATAGCACCAGCTGCTGCGGCGAACATAGCGCCGGATGCGCCGGTCTGTGCCAGCTTGGAGGAGGAGCTACCGGAGGTCGAGGAACCACCTGCGGAAGAACCACCGTTAGAGGAACCGCCATTGGAGCCGCTCACACCCAAGTTGTCGGAGGCACCGGAACCAGCATCAGAACCGCCGTTGGAGCCACCCTTGTGGCCGGCTGCGTTCTGGTCTGCAGTGCTGCTCTCAGAAGCGGAAGCGCTCGCGGATGCAGACTCGCTTGCGGACATACTCGAAGAAGCAGACGCACTAGCCGATGCGGTCACCGATGCGCTGCTGGAGCTGCTTGCGGAGCTCGACGCGCTCACAGACGCGCTCGAAGAAGCAGACGCGCTAGCGGACGCCGATGCAGACGCGCTCACCGAGGGGGTCACGGCGGGAACGCTCGGAACTGCGGTCGGGGAAGCGCTCACCGATGCGCTCGGGGTTGCAGAAGCACTCGGGGCTACAGAAGGTGCCACGGATGCGGTCGGCAGAGACGGCGAGGTGGGCTCCTCCGAAGGCACTGCGGTGGGTTCTGCAGTCTTGGTGGGCTCAGCAGTCGGTTCTGCAGTCTTGGTGGGCTCAGCCGTTACCGAAGGCTCCACAGTGGGTTCTGCAGTTGCCGAGGGCTCTGCGGTCGCAGTGGGCTCAGCAGAAGGCGCGACGGTCGGTGCAACAGTCGGCTCAGCGGTGGGAGCAACAGTCGGCGCGACGGTAGGCTCAGCAGAGGGTGCCTCGGTGGGCGCGACAGTCGGCTCAGCAGGCTTAGTGGGCTCAACGCTCGGCTCTGCAGTAGGAGCAACGGTCGGCTCGGGTGCCTTAGTCGGCTCAGCAGTCGGTGCCACGGTCGGAGCTACGGTGGGAGCAACGGTAGGCTCAGCAGACTTAGTGGGCTCGGGAGCCGGGGTCGGTGCCGAGTTCGCTGCCAGGCGGTTCAGCCACAGCTGATCCTCGTAGGTGTTCGGGTTCTCGAAGCTGGTCGGGTAGATAATATCGCCGTTGGGCAGTTCGAGAGCGTTGTAGCCGCCGCTCTTGTCGGTCTTGCGCATCGAGGAGAGCACCACCTCGTTCACCTTGTTCAGGGTCTCATCCATGAACACCAGGCGGGAGCCGGATGCGTCCACCACAACCACGTTACCCGCGCGGGTCAGGAACATGGTGGCAACCTCGGTCTTCTCGAAGCCCTCAAGAGTTGCGGACTCGCGGACCACGCTGAAAGTGCCGTTCTCGTACTTGAGGATCTGCACCTTACCGCCGTACCAGTTGTTCCAACGGTAAATGTAGCCCTTGGGGCTGACCAGGGTCGAGGGCAGGGCGGTGTCGTAGCCTGCGGGTGAAGAGTTCGGCACCAGGGACACGCCGTTGCTGCTCATGTGCAGCAGGTGACCCTTCTGAACCACCTTTTCGCCGGCCGCATCGTAGATGGAAGTCGACGGCGCGTACACGAAGCTGCCGTCGGGCAGCGGTGCGAGGGTCACGGTGTTGTTGGAGAACGAGTCGCCGTAGTACTCGTCGAGCGAGTAGGCGTTCACAACCTGCGGGTCGATAGAGTCGGGCTTCGGCAGAGCCTGCGAGGTTGCCTTGCCGGATGCGTCAATGATGGTGAGCTTGCCGCCGCCCTGGCCGTCAATGCTGACGATACCCCAGGTGTTGTTGGCGGGGTTGTAGCCGATTGCCTTGACGGTGGTGGTGCCGAGGTCTGCGTTGGAGTAGGTGCCGGAGGAGACGAGCTTACCTTCAGCGGTTACGGTGTACAGCTCGGGCTTGTTGGTCTCGCTGTTGATGACGAGCATGCGGTTGCCGTCAGCATCCACCGCGAAAACGCCCTTGTTGGCCTTCAGTACGCCGGTGTCGGTCATCTTCAGGTTGGAGCTGGTCAGCACGGTGTAGGTGGTGTCGCCGCCGAAGCTCGGGGGTGCCACGTGCACGATGTGGTTCTGGCCCAGACGTGCGGTGTTCTGGGGCAGGTTCACGCCCGCACCGGTGTTGTAAGACTCAGCGACGCTGTAGGCGCTCTTGGGGGTGCTAGCTGCGCTGCCGGTGTAGGAGATGCTCAGCGGGTCGAGGCTGGCGCCTTCGTTGTAGAAGTCGGAGAAGGCGTGGTTACCGTCGGCGGTCAGGTTCGCGGAGATGCCGCTGATGCTGACCACGCCATCCTTCTCGCTCTGCTTGGCGGTGCCGGTGCTCAGGGTCGCCATCTTGACTTCCATGGGGCCCTCGAACTTGCCGGAGGCGTAGTTCTTGGTGCGCACGGTCATGTAGAGGGAGCCGGTGCCGTCAGCGAGGTTCAGTTCCACGCGGGGGTTGGAGAAGGTGAGGTTCAGGGCGCAGCCGGTTTCGGGGTCCTGACCTTCGGCGCAGTGGCCGGTGAACCAGAGGCGACCGGCAGCCTGCAGGGTGACCTGCTTACCGTCTTCAGAGACGGTGGTGGAGGTCGGGGTGAAGGTGAACTGCTTTGCGGTTGCGTCCCAGGCTGCGCCGTCGGTCATTTCGCGGGGCATACCGTTGTAGGACAGGAAGGAGGCGCGCACGCCCCATCCGAAGGAGGCGCCGGCGGTTGCCTGGTCGCCTGCAGCGACGTTCTGTGCGGCAACGTTCTGGGCAGCGATATTAATGTTCTCGGCGAGAACGGGTGCCAAGGGCAGGGCAACAGCGCCAGCAACGGCGAGGGCGCAGGCTCCCTTGGAGAGGCGGGTGCCAGATGTGAAAATCTTCATTGGTGTGCATCCATACTATCGATATTGTTAGGACAGGCTTACTATATCGACAGTGTGTATATTTCTCAAGATATGCACCAAATGAGCCGTTTTATGACAAAACATCTCACAACACACCGACAGGGCAATACCCCCTCAACAGGCACCAGGGGCCGCCACCACCCCCAACCCCTACTCAACTAATCCTTCTTCGAAGCGTGCATACGTGACACACTCAAAGCACCCAGAATCAGACCGCCACCCAGGGTCACCAAAATCGGCAGAAACGGCGAACTCTTATCCATGGTGCGGGTAATCTGCGCCTCCGTTGCCTTCACACCATTCGGCGATTCAGAATCAGTACGAACCTGAGAGGAAGAACCGTTCAGAATCGCGGCACGGCGAGACTGAGCCGCCGAATCAGTACCCAAGGGTAAATTAGAATCGGGAGTTGCCACCTGAACAGGCTGCGCCTCCCCGGTGCGGTACCCCAGCGCCGAGGAAGACGCGGTGGCAGAGCTACCGGCAGCGCGCGGAATAGAAATCGTGGCGTCATTAGTACCCGGAGCCATAGCGGTATCAGCCTGAATACCGCGGGTCCTAGACTTAGAACCCGCAGCGGGTGCCTTCGCGCCGGATGCG
This sequence comes from Rothia sp. HMSC073B08, assembly GCF_001812975.1. Classification (NCBI taxonomy): domain Bacteria; kingdom Bacillati; phylum Actinomycetota; class Actinomycetes; order Micrococcales; family Micrococcaceae; genus Rothia; species Rothia sp. HMSC073B08. The sequence goes on from NZ_KV811062.1 coordinate 92,869, forward strand.
TTCGCAGTCTCAGAGGCAGTCGAAGGAGAGGCGGAAGAAGCCGCAACCGGCTTCCCCTCACTCTTAGACGAAGGACCGGACGACGACCCGCCATTCTCAGAGGATGCCTGAGTCACCGTAAAACGCACCGTATTGAGCTGAAGGTTACCGTCACCGGCAGCATCAAAAGCCGCCACCAGGTACGTCTTACCAATCTGTAGGGACGCACCGGGCACACCAATCACCGCTTCGAAAGCGCCCGCAGAAATCGATTCCGGACTAACGTGCACAATGGCGAGCGCGTCACCCACAGTGTTGCCGTTGGAGTCGATTTCCATGACGATCAGGTCGTAACCCTTGTCATTCTGGGGGAAGTTCGTGGCACGGACCGTAACAGGCTTCGTATCATCCCGAGAGTCACCCTGCGAGTCCTGAATGGACAGGTACGCCTTGCCCTTGCGCTGATTCATCGGGTCATACACGCTATTGTCTTCGGAGATAACGTACTGGCCAGAATCCTTGTTCTGCGGGTTGTCTACGGTACGGCGGACCGTGTCAGTAGCGGTAGGCGAAGGCAGGCTCACTGCCCCGGGGCTGGGGGTGGCAGTCTCTTCGGGGGCTCCTCCCTCTTCACGCTCAATATCGACCGGCGGCTGGGTGGGCTTTACCTTACCGTTGCGCGGGTCAGCAGCCTGGACCAGGCGGTTCCCCTGCTCGGTCACAAAAAATTCGTAGGAGGCGCCGTGGACCGTATCCTCCAGAACGATCACGTACACGACGTTCGAGTCCGTTGCCGGGCTCATCAGGAGGTTCAGCTCCCCTTCCTTGGTTCCTTCAGAGAGGGCCGGGTTCTCCAGGACGGAGCCACCGTACTCACCGGAAGGGGTGTAAAAGTTCACGTCAACTAGAACGCTGGAGGCCTCCAAATCTTCGGGGAAGCCTGTCCAGCGTAGCAGGTAACCATCATCCTTGAGCTGCGCCTTCATGGTGATTGTGGAGGCGGCACCCTGAACCTCCGGGTTCTGTTCAGTTTGATTCGGGGTCGCGTCCAGGGTCGTAGTTTTTTGCACGGCAGAGTGCGTCGTGACGGGCGCTTCCGTTGCGACAGAGGGTACAACAAGCCCGCACTGAAGCCCCGCAACCAAAATGGTTGCGGTGACAATACGGTGCTTCGCTGAATAAATACTCATGCAATGCGTCTTTTCATGGTGGAAATGTGCGTGCTACTGCCCGTTCCTCATGTGCCGCGCGGACCCCCGAGTGCGCCATGCACCCGGATTCGTCGTACCACACTCCGCTTCATATTTCAGGTGAAGAAGACCTGACAACAGCTCGCATCTATTTATCGGTTATTTCAACCCTATCACGAACCTTAAGGTTCATTCACGCGAGGGTAGAGTTTTTTTGAACACCCTGAATGCACGACTCGCCCCCTGGAATCTGCACCAACAGATAGCGGGGGTGAGTGTCCCTCATGAAACAACGAACATACTATGCGATGCCGTCAAAAAGCACGGATTAGGGGCGTTAGCCGCCGAGGACTCCCCTGCGGTGAGCCAGCCACGCGGCACCAACCACCAGCGCCAAACCGGTGCCTCCAAGAGCCCAGAAAGCTACACCGTGCTGCGCGACCTCTTCACTAGCGGGAGACTCCGCCGAAGCTGCAGCCTTCACGCCATCCTGACGCTCAGCATTCGCGGTGGAGTGCACCTGAGTGGTATTCGAGTTCACCGTAGCTGAACGATTATTAGACTCCGAATGAACCACGGAAGGGAAACTCTTATTGCCATTACCAGAAGCTGCCGACGCTGCCTTTTCTTCATCCGTCAAAGCATCCAGCTTCGCGGTAGCAGCGATAGATGCCGGATCAGAACCCGAACTGTACGCCGAAATCTGATTGGTGCGAGTCGGCTCAAAAGCCGAACGCGGAGCCATCGTACGTGCCTGAGCCAAAGCCTGCAGAGCCTGACGCTGACGCTCAGCCTTTGCTTCCTTTGCCTTGGACATGGCGCTCACCGCATCCAGAGTGGAGCGGGGTGCGCTCGCGGCAGACTGACCCGAGCCCGACTGGGTGTCATCAGAACGAGTCGAGACGGCGCTAGTAGCAGCCGAGGGGCTACCCTGAGTGGTACCGGTCGCCTCGGCCGCATTGGTGCTGGACGTGAGCGATGCGCTTGCATCCTGGCGGGGCAGCTCATCCTTCGTCAAGGAGGATGAGTTGCCGGTCGCCTCACCACTGACCTTGAATCGCACCGAGACAACTTCTTCCGCGTACTCAGTATCGTCCGCATGCACCAGGTAGGCGGTGTACACCGAGCCGGTCTTCAGAAGAGAGCCGGGCATGCCGACCTCTTCCTTGAACGCGCCATTCATAATGCGATCAGAGCTGATGTGTGTAATGGACAGCGCATCACCCTTATGGTTGCCACTCATATCGGTTTCAACCACGATCAGGTCGTAGCCAGCCGCATTCGCGGGCAGACGCGCTGCGCTGATAGTCACCGGCTTGGTTTCCTTATCAGAGCGAACCTCAGCATAGGCGACCTTCAGTTCCGCAACACTCAGGGTCTGAGTATCGCGAGAAGAGGTCAATCCGCCGGGGACCTGCTCCAGCTTCTGCGTGTGGGTTTCGAGGTTCGGGTTTTCAGCAGACTCGGAAGGCACCTCAGTCTTAACCTTATCCTTGCTACCCTTCTGATCTGCAGCCTGCTGGTTCTTCTGCTCCTCTTCACGAAGCTTTTCCATCGTCTTTAGCTCGTCAATGGTCGGCACCTGGTGGGCGTTTTCCTTCTTGTCCACCATCACCTCGTCAGAGTCATCCTCAATCGGGATAGCGTGCGGAACGAGGGAACCCTCAGAAATCATGAATTCGCCATAGCCCGCGTCGGAGGTCGTCAGGTCCATGACGCTCATGGAGTAGTAGCCCTCCTGGGGCATCTGCGGCATCTCAAAGGTGACGAGCATCGAGCCGTCGTCCGCACGCTCAACCTGCATTGCGGAGGGCTCGTAAGTGTCAGACCCAAGCAACGTGCCAGTGGCGTCGTAGTACTGCATTACCAGGTACACCCTAGAGGCATCGCCCACGTAGCCGCCCTCATAGAGGGGGGCGAGCTTAATGGTTGCCTGACCGTCCTTGATGGACTGAATCTGAATCTCAATAGTGTCGACCTCAATTTCGAGGTCTTCATAGGGGCAACTCGATTCAAATTCGCTATTAACCAGAGCCGCCAGGCAATCATTCACGTTAATTGCTTCAGCCTCTACTGCGGAGGCGCCAGGAAGCACAAAAGCGCTTGCACCTAAAGCGGCTGCAAGCGAAAGAGCATGAATGCGTTTCGGAAGTCGAGTGATAGTCATGTGCGCCATTTCGATCGATGTAGGCGCAAAGCCTGGACTAGGGAAGGCTCACCACAAGCCCGGTGTTTCTATCCAAGTATTTGCGCACCAGTACGTCGGTTACACCCTAGCCTAACACGGATATTGCACTTAATGTTGCATTGCATTCATGTGCTAAAACTTTATGTCGCAATAATTACCGAAATAAAAGGGAATTAATTACTTTACTGAGATATAAATAACGCAAAATTCGAATGTCAAAATATATTCTCTAAAGTGCACCAAAAAGAGATTTTTACACCGCCCCAAGGCGCACCAGACCACCGCGCAATAGAGTCAAACATCCGGGCACGCAGAAGGCGCCCCACCGAACACGCACCCATACGGCACGCACCCGACAGAGCGCCTCCCACTCAACAACTCCCCTACAGAGAGCCACGCCTCACAGCGCTAAGCAACAAATAGCTGACCTACTCAGCACCCAGCTCCTCAGCACCCTCAAGGCGGCGACGATACACATTAACCGCAACAGCAGTACCCACAAAGGCAACCGAACCCAGCAGAGCAATACTCAGCGGCAAGGTACCCTCCGGCAGCGGGCCATTATCCTGAGCGCTCGCCTCCAGCTTCGAACCGGCAGAATCACCGCGCGACTTCGAGCTACGCGTATAGAAACTACCCGAACCTGCAGCACCCACATTCTCCTGAGGCGAAGCAACAGTCACCGTCTCCCCCTCAGCAGACTGGTAACCCAACAGGTTCACCACGGTACGCCCCGGCAACATCACCGCATAACCAGACATCACCATCGTCGAAGGAACCACCGCAGTCTCAGCCACAGAACTACGAGCCTGCGCGGTAATCGCACGCGCCGACTGCTGCGTCTGCACAATATAGCCCAGAGCGCTATCCACCGACGGGATCTTAGCAACAGAATCAGTCACCAAATCTTGAGCATCCGCAGAGGCATCTGAAGAATCCACAGTGCTCACGCGACCCGAAGGGGCCGATGGGCTCACACGCTGATTCGCATCAGAAATCATCGGAATCTGCGGGTGAACAACAGTATTCGTAGGCTTCGGAGCCGGATCAACAGGAACCGCACGCTGAATCACACTCACACCAAAAGCACTGGTCGCCATGAGCTGCAGCTCCTCAGTGGAGTTACCACCCACCACAACCACACGGTAGCGCTTACCCGCATTCAAAGAGGTACCGGGAACCTTCAAATCAGCAGAGAAAGAAGCATCAGTCACCTGCTGAGGGCTCACATGCGTGGTCGCCAGCGGTGAACCCACGGCACCGCCGTCAGCAGGCATTTCAAAGACCATCACGTCATAGCCCAGGCCGCTCTCCGCAACGTTCCTAGCGCGCACGCTAATCGGCTGCAGCTCATCCGATCCGCGCAGCTCTGCGGTAGAAATTTCCAGGGTCGCCTCACGGGTCTCCGCAGGAGCCCGATCGGAGCGGGAGTGCACCAACAGACGATCCTCGGTCACCTCAGCGGGTGCCGCATCATTGGTAGAAGAACTCACCGAAGCAGAAGCACTGGCAGACGCACTCACCGAGGCGCTAGCAGATGCACTCGCAGAAGGACGAGCCGAAACTTTCTGCGATGCAGACGGCGCTTCAGAAGGTACCGGGGCGACCGTCGGGCGCGGGCTATCCTTCGCGGCACTCGGGGATGCGCTGGGGCTCAGGGACACCTCGGGGGCAGGATTCGCCTCCACGCGGTTAGCACGGGGAACACCGGGGGTGTCCGGGAAGAAAATGTTCTGGCTGCTAGCCATAATCTCGTCGACTGTTACACCGTACTCGGGCATAAACTCAACGGAGACAGTCTCGCCGTTGCTCAGATTCTCAATTTCCACCATGTACGGCTGCTCAACGTTGAGGCGCTGGTGGATGCTCAGCTCAATATTGCCTTCTTCATTCTTTGAGGCAGTCATCTGGGCTGCGGGTACGGTCATGGTCGCCACAACGCCATCTTCAACGGAGATGGCGGACAGGCGAACCCTCAGATTCTCCAAAGAGGTTACACCGGTCAACGACAGCAGGGTGTAGTCATTGCTCTGAGCAACCAGGTCCAAGGTAATGTCGTGGCTAACCACATCGGCGGCAACGGCGATGGGAAGTTCAGGCTTCGGGGTCTGCTGAGTCTGCGCGTGAGCGGCAGAGGCAAAGGTGGCGGGGGCCAGAGTTGCAGGCGCGACGGAGCCACCCAAACCGAGGGCGGCAGACGCTACTAGCGCCGCGCCGCGAGCAGTTCGCTGCGTGGAAAACATGGTCACCTATTTTCGTGAGTGAGTGTGATGAATCGTCGTGTGACTCCTGCGCCCAAAGGTCGGAAGTAGGCGCAGAATAACGGTTCTCTGATATCGGTGACCGGAGGCGCTTCACAGCGACTCCTCACCTCGGGTGAACGAGGTGGTAAAGAGTGATAGTACCGTCTATGACAGCACTCTAAATTATAGGTATAACCTTAGAAAAAGTTAAAGATGTAGGGACGCCCGAATCTTGCATTTCGGACATCCCTACATCTATATGCGTATTTTGCCTAGTGGGGCAATAATTACCCCGTTTTAGCGGCGAGAACTGAGCTGCATCTCACTACGGCGACGGCGGCTCAAACGCATACCGGCAAGCAGTGACAGCGATCCAGCGGCACTAATGACCAACATATTGGAGGCGCCGGTAGCCGCCAACTGCTCGCGCTTCTGCTGGGCACCGGAGGCAACCTTCTGGGAGCCAGATGCCTGTGCTTCGGCCTTCTGCGCGTTGCCCTTCTGCGCTTCAACCTTCTGTGCAGAGGCGTTCTGTGCAGGGACATTCTGCGCGGGAGCACCCTGATCACTAGCCGGAGCGTCATTCTTCTGCTCAGCGCCGCTCTCCCCCGCTTTCTGCTCGGTAGCAGAAGCCTGATCAGCCGCAGGCTCAGTAGGCACCGAAGCATCGACCGCGGGAGTCTCGACCGCGGGAGTGTCGGCTGCGGGAGCCTCGACAGTGGGCGCATCCTGCTCAGGGGTAGTGGGCAGGGGGGCTGCGGGCTGGCTATCCACGCCATCGCGTTCGACAGTAAAGCCGCCATTGACCATGCGCACAGTACCCTGCTCATCCTCCGCCACAGCACTCACACGGTAGGTAGTGCCGGGCTTGAGTGCCGAGCCAGGAATCTGCACCTGGGCAGTGAAAGCACCGGAGGCATCAATCTCAGAGACATCAGCCGAAGCAATCACGCCGCCGATTGCCACACCGTATTCGTCGACAGCACTAACCATCAGGTGTACCGAGCTGACACCGGTGAAGCCCTCGCCACGCAGGGTCAGGGTCTTAGCTGAGTCGTTTTCAGGAACTACGGTTTCTTCTACGTGCAGGCGGGCGGTCATCACGGGGTTAGCGGTGTCGTTGGTCTGTTCTTCGGTAGTGTCTTCTTTGGTGGTGTCATGGACGCGGTCAAAGAGGGTGTTACGCGGCAGGTCGTAGTGGCGGCGCGGATCATCCTCGGGCAGCACGTGGTCGAACTGCTCGGCAGTATTCGAGGAGGCCACCTGCTCGGACTGAACACCCTGAGTCGGCTGGGTAGCCTGCTCGGGCTGCGCTTCCTCTGCAGACTGCTTCTTCTTGAACTGTGCCTGCTCCGCCATTGCACGCTCAGCGGTGGCAACCGGAGCGGAGCCATTCTGTACATTCCAACCATTCATGAAGGGAACCTCAACTTCCTGGGCGGTGTAACCATTAGCTGCAGAGGGAGCCACCTCAACGCTCAGCACGTAACGCAGATTCTCGTGGACGTTCTGAACTTCTTCCAGCATGGATCCGGGCACCTCAATGCCATCCAGGAGGGTACCGTTCACAACGTCGGCGCGCGCGGGAGAAACAGCCAGCAGCATGCGGTTACCCTGGCTATCCAAGGCGTAGACGTAGGTCATCACTTCAAATGCCTGCGCTTCACCCAGGCCGGTGACCTTGTAAACCACCAGGTTCTTCTCCTGTGGAATTTCCATCTGGCCCGAGAGAATCTGAGCATTCAGCGGCTCATCCTGAGTATTTGCGGGCAGCAGCTCCAGCGGTGCAGAGGAGTTGTAGGAGGGATCCTCCGTCGCGTAGCCCTTGGCAGGGTCAACCACGGCAGTTGCGACGACGTACTGCTGGTTGGGGTCGAGGGTACCTGCAGGCAGGGTCAACTGGGTGCTGAAACGGCCACCGTCCACATCGAGTTCGGGCACGAGGGTCATCGTCACTGCAGAGCCGCGGCCCAGTGCGTAGAGGGGGTACTGGCGGTATTCGCTCACGTACACTGCCACACCGTAACGTTCAACGGCACCGCCGGTAAAGCCTTCACCGGTGACGGTGATGCTCTGGGAACGTGCCGGGTTAATGACGACGCCCTGCTCGACGTACACCTGCGGGGAGGTTTGGGTGGCAACGTTTTCGATGGGGGTTGCGTTTGTTGCGGAGGGGGGATTGTCGGGTTCTACCGCAGTCGATGAAGCAATTCCGCCGGTATTTTGCACCTGCACATCTGCGTGCGCAGTACCAACACCGGTAACGGACAGGACGGATGCAGCAATAGCGGCTGTTGCTCGGGTTTTTGAGTGAGCGGGTTCGGGCATGGAACACACCTTTTCTGTGAGTGTGAACGATACCCTCCGGAGGGTGCCACGGATTGAAGATGGTTGGGTACCTCTTCGGGAATGAACGCTATAACGCACGGACTAGTCATAACATTCATGTAATGGTGGAAGTTGCCGCGAAGGGAATCGCTCTATTTATCGGTAATTCCACACTAACAATACTTTTTAGGTTATTGCTGTAAATACGCTTTACGTCCTGACTATTTTCTTGTGCAATAACCCACATGGAATATTTTTTACTCTCCGGAACAGTATCAAGAGCACTCAAATTGCATGGACTAGGCGAAATTTTTCAACTCTCCCTTGAGGTTCAAGGTTTTATTGCATGCATATGCAGTTTTAATGGATTTGAGATAAAAATATTCTGCACATTCATGCATTTAATTTATTTCTTTTAAGTGAAAAAATGCAGGTCACAGCGCCTTTTCCCGCACATTGATTAAAAGCGTACGTACCAATAACCACGCACAAAATAAGTCGACAAAATCATTCCGCTACACCACCCCACCCCAGCACCCTCAGTAATAAACTCCCTATGAATCGGTAATACGAACGACTCTCTTGCCACGCGTATGGCCAGCCTTCAAATCGCGGTATGCTGCACGGACGCCCTCAATCGTGAACCCGTACACGCGATCCAGCCGAATTGACACCTTTCCCTCGGTAACCAGCTCGGCTAGGGCTTCAAAATCCCCGTGTTCCGAGTGGCGGGGGCCCGTAAACTGCGCTCCCCTGATCATGACCTTGGGCGAGGGAACGAGAGTTCCAATGTCTTTACCCTTCAGACCCAGCGAGAATGCCAAGCTGACGTAGTCGCCACCATAGCAGTCCAGGAACTTCGTCACGCGGCCCTCAGTAGCATTGAGCACACGCTCCCTAACGCCCTCGCCGTAGGCAACCGGAACAGCACCCAGTGACCTAACAAATTCGGCATTCGCAGCCCCCGCGATTCCGACGACCCGTGCGCCACGAGCCACCGCATACTGCACGGCGGTGGACCCAATTCCGCCCGAGGCTGCAGAAATGACCACAGTATCGCCCGCACCCACGCCAATATGGCGGAAGGCGCCTCCCACGGTCAAGGCCGCGACACCCATTGCAGCGGCATGATCAAAATCAATGGAGGCGGGCTTAAGCGCAATATCACCGGTATTCACGCAAATTTCCGTAGCCAGAGATCCCCGCTTAGTACCCAGACCGGGGGCGCTAACGATGGTTCCGAAGACATCGTCACCCACATGGTAACCCGATACGCCGGGCCCCACCTCGAGCACCGTGCCGGAGAAATCACGCCCTACTCCACGAGGGAACTGCGATTTCTTTGATTCAAACCAGCGGCGGGGGTTCCTGATTTTCATGACGCGCGAGAGCATCCTGAGCTGCGGAGAGCCCTCAAAGATCTTATAGTCCACAGGATTCAGGCCGACCGCACGCACCGCAATCTTTACCTGCCCCTCTTCGGGGTTCTCCCCCGGTACGTTCGCGAGCTTCAGATTCTCCACGGGCCCAAAGCAGTCATACTGCACCGCCTGCACGCTCATCGTTTCTCGTTCCTTTCTTCCCGATTCGGGACTCCAAAACTCACAGGCTCAGGAAACCCGCAACAAACAAATCTGCACCGGCTTGTCCAACTATCGCGATTGTTACGTTCCGCAAAATACCGCTTTGCACGTTGTTCCCACTGTTCTGAACACACAGAAACGCCCTCGCGGTCTCCTAGGAATATTTTAATCCCAAGGAAACCACGAGAGCGTTTCATAAGACTCTATGTGAAAGGATAAACCTTAGAGGCTGCGGCGGCGCAGGAGCATCAGTGCAGCACCAGCAATCAGAGCTGCGGCACCAACGCCAGCGATACCTGCAACGCCCTCAGCACCAGTGTGAGCCAGCTGCTGCTTCGAAGAGGAAGAAGAGGTCGAAGACGAACCCTGGTAACCGGAGGTACTCAGGCCGTGACCCTTCGACGAGGTAGCAGCAGATGCGTTGCCAACCTTAGCCTTGGGTGCCTGAGAAGAAGGCATGCGGGTCTCGGTTACGACAACCGAACCATCTTCGCGCATTTCAGCGGTGAAGACGCTGGTGGTGCCGTCGCCGTTATCGCGAACAGTGGTGTTGTCACCCTCGGTAGCTGCCGGCAGGGTCGGTGCGGGGTTGTTCGCATCGCTCACGGTAGCGGTGGTGACTGCCACCTGGTGTACCGGGCCGTTGGGGTCGCTGGTTGCCACCATTGCGTAGGCGTAACCGGGCTGCAGCAGTTCAGCAAGAACGCTGACCTTGACGCGGAAGGTGCCGTTCACGATTTCAGAAGCGGGCACATCGTGGGTTGCCAGAGCATCACCGGTGATGTTGCCGTTTGCATCCAGGCGGAAGATAGCGATCTGCACACCGTTAGCGACGGACTCGTGGGTGAAACCGGAGCCGTTGAAGGTCAGAACGTTGTACTGGTCGTTCGGGTTCAGGGAAGCATCCTCGGTGGTGAGGGTTGCGTTCTCGGGTGCCGCGGGCGCCTCAGGAGCGGGGGTCTCGTCAGCCTTGGGGGTCTCAGCCTTGGGGGCTTCCGGAGCAGGAGTTTCTTCCTTGGGAGTCTCAGTCTTGGGAGCCTCGGGTGCCGGGGTCTCGTCAGCCTTCGGGGTCTCGGGTGCCGGGGTTACGGGAGCGGGAGTCTCGTCAGCCTTGGGGGTCTCAGGCTTGGGAGCTTCAGGGGCGGGGGTCTCGTCGGTCTTCGGAGCTTCGGGAGAAGCGGAATCGGTGACCTTGAAGGAGGAGAGAGCCACGAGCTTCTGATCGGGCTGACCCTGCGGGTTGCTGACAGCAACCAGAGCGTAGGATGCGCCTGCGGGCAGCTTGCTTGCCTCAACAGTGAAGGCGGTCTTGAAGGAGCCGTCCTGAATCTGATCTGCAGACACAGAGACGGTAGCGATAGCATCGCCGGTGACCTGCTTGTTTGCATCCAGTGCGTAGATGCTGACCTGAACGCCGGGGCCAACCTTCTCACCGTAGAAGCCGGTGCCAACAACGTTCACGGTGTTGAACTGCGCGTCACCGGGGAAGTGAGCATTCTCAATAATGACGGAGGGATCAGCCTGCTTTGCCTCGGGAGCCGGGGTGGAGGGGGTGGTCGGCTCAGGGGTTGCCGGAGTGGTGGGCTCAGGGGTTGCCGGAGCAGTGGGGGCAGGGGTCTCTGCCTTGGGAGCCTCGGTAGCCTCAGCCTTAGGAGCTTCGGTCTTGGGTACTTCAGCCTTAGGTGCCTCGGTTGCAGGAGCGGTGGGGGCAGGGGTCTCAGCCTTGGGTGCTTCGGTCTTCGGAGCCTCAGCCTTGGGAGCTTCGGTTGCCGGAGCAGTGGGGGTAGGAGCCTCTGCCTTGGGAGCCTCGGTAGCCTCAGTCTTAGGAGCTTCCGCCTTAGGAGCCTGAGTTGCCTCAGCCTTGGGGGTCTCTGCCTTAGGAGCCTCAGTTGCGTTGCCGCCAGGCAGGGAAGAAGTCTGAGCAGTTGCCTTCTGGTCGACAACCTGCTGCTGGTCAGCGGGTGCTTCTGCCGCAAAAGTTGCCGGGATTGCTGCCACGGAACCGGCAGTAAAGGCTGCCGCTGCTGCGATCTTGTAAACGCGACGGGTAGTCTTCGACATTTTTCCTCGATCTCTGATTATCGGTGTTGAGCCTACCGTGGTTCGCCCCCGTCTTTGAAGGTGCAGTAGGCCCACTACATGGGTGTGACTGCTAAAAGGCTAGCATTTGCCCCTGGACGTTTAGCATGCTTACCGCCATCTTTGCCCAACTGTAACGAAATCGTTATAAAACCACCCCTTAAGTTGAGGCTTAATGCAGACCAATCCGGGAATTTTACGCCCATCTACTGACACACGAAGGCATATAACCCTATCTTTTGATTGCATTTGAAGAAAATATAGGGTGTTCCATAGGTGATTTCGACTCACCATTTTCACCCTAATGAACCTTGAAGTCTCACGTACCACTTTATAGTTCCCTCAAGTTCTCCTTCATGCCTCTCCCCCGCTTCTCAACACCCCACGGGCACCTTCATGTATGCCTTCTCTACACGCCGAGAACACAGAGAAACACCCCGCCCGCATCCAGATAGGGATGCGGGCGGGGCTACCAAAGTCAAGGCCTCACTAAGGCTCAATCGTCACGGCACACCGCAAGCTCAGCTCTCCTTACGAATCACCTTAAACTGGCTCGGCTGTGCCACCGGGCGAATCGTGATGCGGTCAAGGTTCACGTGGTGCGGAACGTTCAGCGCAAAGGTCACGGTCTGCGCAACATCCTCGGCAGTCAAAGGCTTCTCAACGCCCGCGTAGACGCGCTCTGCAGCTTCCTTAGAACCCAGACGATTTAGGGAGAACTCCTCGGTGTGCACCATGCCCGGGCAAATCTCAATCACGCGAACGTTATGTTCCGCTTCTTCCAGGCGGAGCGCCTCGGTCAGGCCGCGAGCGCCGAACTTCGCCGCGTTGTATCCGGCGCCGCCCTCGTAGCCGTGCTCGGCAGCGGTGGAGGTCAGATTCAGAATCGTGCCGTGACCATTCTGGCGCAGTGCCCCGCTGAAGGCACGGACCGTATTCAGGATTCCCAGCACGTTCATGCGGTACATCTGCAGGTAATCTTCAGGCTTACCCTCCGAGACGGGATCCAGGCCGATGGCTCCCCCGGCAATATTGACCAGGGCGTCAACGGTTCCCTGCTCACCCAGGATCTGCTCGGCGGCAAAAGCAACGGCGGTCTCGTTGGTTACGTCGCAGGTGACCGGATGCGCCCCGGTCTCCTGCTGCAGGGTGTAAAGACGGTCGGTGCGGCGAGCCAGAGCGTACACCGTCCACCCGGTGGCAACCAGCTGATGCACGGTAGCTCGACCAATTCCGCTGGACGCGCCGGTCACCACGGCAACTTTGCCGACGCCGGTCGTGGGAAGAAAAGGAGATGCAGGAATGTGGGTGTTCTCAGTCATACTTTAATCCTAGTAGAGTGATGCCCGCGGGTGCTCTGTTCGAGCAGACTCGCGGGCATATATTTTGAAATTTTCGATAGTGAGATAGATGCCGACAATGCCACCATTCAGGACGAACGGTACAGACGCTGTCACACCTACTACTTGCGGCGACGAGGCAAACCCCAACGACTCCTGCCGCCGTCACGGAACCCGAGGCGGTGCTCAAAATACACGGGCGAGCTACTACCGGTCTTGATGGTGTCCGGAGGGACCGTGCCTTCACGCGCCGACATCAGATAAAGAATCGCGGCACCGGGCATGAACGCAATCAGAGGCAGTACGAAACGCATACGCGCCTCACCGTAACCGCTACGCACCGTCAAATGCCAGACGCACAACGCAACCAGCACCAGGTGCAGTATCAGCAGAACGGTTTCAGACGTGCCCAAACCAAAAATACTCAGAGAACTCATTGGCAACTCCTCAAAGGTCGTGTATCTTCAGTCTACGCCGCGCCCGCTCTGCTGAGAAGGATTCGTGGGCATTGATACTGCAGATTTTCGCGCATACACTGCAGGTAATCAGGGGCAGCAATATTAGGGGGTCTCTCCCCCATTACCGTTTCCACCGAGTTTGTCACTGAATCGCCGATTACTCCTCATATTGGGAACCTCCACATGACAGCAATACCGCACCAGCGCATCACCTCTCTTAAAGAGCAGCGCCAAGCACTCCAGCAGCGGGCGCGCACTATCCGTGCCGCCACCGGAACCCCCTATAGTTCTGAGGTGCATCTGCTGCTCGGGCAGAGCTACCTCGACCCCGCCAGCTGGCAGGAAATCACCGCCTCCAGAGGGGTACGCGCCGCAGTACACAGGACACAATTTGCGCGCCGGTACCGGCACCTCCTGGCACGTCTAGAAGCCGCAATCAAGCAGTACGAACAGGCAAGCACAGCGCAGAATTCCCCTGGAGCTGAGAGAATGCCGTGAATATGAGAAAATAGCCGTTATGGCTGAAAACATTTTGGGCTCAGACTCGCCCGTACAGATTAACGTTCCCGACCGCCCCGCCCTCGAAGGCCTCGAAGAGAAGCTCTCGCAGCGCTGGGCCGACGAGAAGACCTACGCATTCGACGAGAACACCACTCGCGAACAGGTCTACTCCATTGACACCCCGCCGCCGACCGCATCCGGCTCCCTGCACGTGGGTCACATGTTCTCCTACACCCAGACCGACGTCATTGCACGCTACCAGCGCATGACCGGCAAGAACGTGTTCTACCCCCTCGGCTGGGATGACAACGGCCTGCCCACCGAACGCCGCGTTCAGAACTACTACGGCGTTCTCTGCGACCCCTCCGTGGCAGACAACGACTCCTTCCGCGACCTGATCACCTGGAAGGCAGACGGCACCCCCAAGCCCGACCGCAGCCAGGCAAAGTGGCCGCGCATCTCCCGCAACAACTTCATTGAACTCTGTGAAGAGCTCGCGGTTGAAGACGAGAAGGTCTTCGAAAACCTCTTCACCACCCTGGGTCTGTCCGTTGACTGGTCGCGCACCTACCGCACCATCGACGCGCACTCCCGCAAGGTCTCCCAGCTCGCCTTCCTGAAGGACCTAGAAGCAGGCAACGCCTACATGGCTGAAGCACCGACCATGTGGGACGTCACCTTCCGCACCGCAGTGGCACAGGCTGAGCTGGAAGACAAGGAACGCCCCGGCGCGTACCACCGTATCAGCTTCCACCGCCCCAACGGCGAGAAGGTCTGGATTGAGACCACCCGCCCCGAGCTGCTGCCCTCCTGCGTGGCTCTCGTGGCGCACCCGGACGACGAGCGTTACAAGCCGCTGTTCGGCACCACCGTCACCTCCCCGCTGTTCGGCGTTGAGGTCGAGATTAAGGCGCACCCGCTGGCACAGCCCGACAAGGGTGCCGGTATCGCCATGATCTGTACCTTCGGTGACACCACCGACGTCACCTGGTGGCGTGAACTGCAGCTGGACACCCGCGCCCTCATCGGTCGCGACGGCCGATTCTCCCGCGAAACCCCCGAATGGATCACCTCCGCTGAGGGTCGCGAGCGCTACGAGCGCATGGCTGGCGCCACCGTCTTCACCGCACAGAAGACCGTCGTGGAAATGCTGGTTGAGGCTGGCGAAATGGACGGCGACCCCAAGCCGATTACCCACCCCGTGAAGTTCTACGAGAAGGGCGACAAGCCCCTCGAAATCGTTGCTTCCCGCCAGTGGTACATCCGCAACGGTGGCCGTGACGCTGCACGCCGCGAGAAGCTCATCGAGCGCGGCCGTGAGATGAACTGGTACCCCTCCTTCATGCGTAGCCGCTACGAGAACTGGGTTGAGGGTCTGAACGGCGACTGGCTGATTTCTCGCCAGCGTTTCTTCGGTGTTCCCTTCCCCGTCTGGTACCCGCTGGACGCTGAGGGCGAGCCGGACTACGAGAACCCGATTCTGCCTTCTGAGGACATGCTGCCGGTTGACCCCGCCTCTCAGGCTGCTCCCGGTTACACCGAGGATCAGCGCGGCGTAGCGGGCGGCTTCATTGCCGACCCGGACGTTCTGGACACCTGGGCTACCTCCTCCCTGACCCCGCAGATTGCGACCGGTTGGGGTGTGAACCCGGACCTGCACGCGAAGACCTTCCCCATGGATCTGCGCCCGCAGGGTCACGACATTATCCGTACCTGGCTGTTCTCCACCGCTGTTCGCGCGGAGACCCTGGCTTCCTCCGTGCCGTGGTACAACACCGCGCTCTCCGGCTGGATTCTCGACCCGGACCGCAAGAAGATGTCCAAGTCTAAGGGCAACGTTGTGGTCCCCAACGAGGTTCTGGAGAAGTACGGTTCGGACGCTGTGCGCTACTGGGCTGCTTCCGCTCGCCTGGGTGCTGACACCGCCTACGACGAAGGCCAGATGAAGATTGGTCGCCGCCTGGCGATCAAGCTGCTGAACGCATCCAAGTTCGTGCTGAACCTGGGCGCTACCGAGAAGTCTGTCATTACTTCTCAGGCTCAGGGCCGCGTGCTCATCAACGCCCTGGACCGCTCCCTGCTGGCTCGCCTGGCGTACCTGATTGAAGAGGCAACCGCTGCGTTCGAGAAGTACGAGTACGCTCGTGCCCTGCAGATTTGCGAGAGCTTCTTCTGGTCCTTCACCGACGACTTCGTCGAGCTGATTAAGGACCGTGCGTACGGTGCTCGCGGCGAAGAGGAGCAGGCTTCTGTTCTGGCTGCGCTGGCAACCACCCTGGATGCTCTGCTGCGTCTGTTCGCTCCCTTCCTGCCGTTCGTGACCGAAGAGATTTGGTCCTGGTGGCGTGCAGGTAGCGTGCACCGCGCCGAGTGGCCGCAGGCACTGCCCATCCTGGAAGGCACCCTGCTGGCTGAGTACTCCGCTCAGAACCCGACCGCCGGCATTTCGGCTCAGTGGGTCCTGGCGGACGCTGACCCGGCTCAGATTGAGTCGCTGAAGCAGATTCTGCCGGATGTTGCTGAGGCTCTGGGTGGTCTGCGTAAGGCTAAGAGCGACGCGAAGGTTAAGCAGCGCACCGAGGTTGAGTCCGCAACTATTGCGGCTCCCCAGGCTCAGCTGGATCGCATTGCTGCTGGCATGGCTGATTTGAAGGCTGCCGGTAACGCTCGTGAGCTGTCCCTGGTGGCGGCTGAGGGCGAGCTGGAGGTTCGCGACGTTGTGCTCGTTGTTGAAGAAGCAGCTGAGTAATCACGTCTTAGCGTTTATCGCTTGATTTTATGACGCCGCTTTGGTGTTGGTAACGGGGCGGTACTGGTTTTCAGTACCGCCCCGTTTTCTGTGCCTGCTGTTTGTTGCAGCTCGCCGGGTGTGAGATTCCGACTGCGGACCTATACGGTGCTGACTTTGGGTTTTATTTCTGTGGGGCCCGCAAGTACCTGCGTCTGATTCGAAGAGCTTTCCTTAGCTTCCTTCCCCAACGATGTGGGTTTAGCCTGCTAATCTGTGGGGATTCTGTGGGATTTCCAACCCCTTTTTATATTCATCAATGTGCAAAGAGCATAATCAACCTTATGAGATTGACTGTCACTTTATGTATGATTGTTGATGCGAGGGTTTTACCATCAGGAACAACCCTCTATTCAACTTCAGCAACAGACAAATTACCGGTACGAGTAACGACATACCCCGACCAACCGCACGACAGTAAACCACCCGTCAGGCGCAGCGATGCGTCCTGACTCTGACCCGCGCCAAAGTAGGCGCACCCATAATTACTATGAATTCACGTTCTTCATCTTCCGGATTACCGCAAGAGCCTCAGGCGAGGCAGAGCTCAACCCCGAGCACGCCGCCAGGAGCGCAAGCAAACATTTCCCCCGACCAGCTTCAGCACTATCACACGAGCCTGAACGAATACATCAGCCAGGCACGTGAGCACGCCCAGGCGTTGCGTGCCAGCTACACCAACGAGGTGTACGAGCTCTGGCATCAGCATATTTCCACCAGCGCCGCCACCGATGAGGCGAGCATCGCCTCCGGCTCGTTGACCGCTCAGCAGCTTGAGGAGCTGACCCGCAAGTGGGTGCGCCTCATGCGTGAAAGCCGCGACATGCTGCATCACGAAAGCACTATTGCTGCGGCACGCGCCGCGGTTGAGACTAAGCCCCTCCCCGAGTAGGAATTCTCACTGTGGGAATTCCCCACGCAGTACATGCCTGCACAGTACATGCCTGCTTTGGGAAGGTACAAATAGGGCTAGCACTCCCCCTGTTTCTTCTATTGTTCATTTCCCCCTTTATTCAACGCACTTTCAGCGCACGCTCTGTACGTTGAAGCACCCCGCGATTCCGTCGCAATTCCGTGGCGGGGCGATCGAACCAAGCGATTAAGCCCTGCCCGGAATGCGTACTTCACACAACCTGCCCCCTTGCTATAGTTATGGATATTCAAAGACCCTAACTATGTTGCAGAAAGGGCGGGAATGTCCCACCAAAAACGCGTCCTGCGGCCTATACGTAGCGATGTTGCTCCCCCAGTTACTTCCCCACCGGTTTACCGTGGTGATATTGACGCGCGCGGCACGGCGCAAGACCTCGTCCCGCGCAGCTTGTGGGTCGATTTCTGGGACACTCTCTTCTTCATCTTCGCCGGCATCGCGGCCCTCGTGCTGACCTTCATGATTCTGGCGAATACGGTTGGCCATTCTTTCTGGGGTTTCCCTATTGCCTTCATTTTCTGGGCGGTCACCGCGTACCTGACGCTACCGCGTTTTCACGCCATCATGACCCGCATCTATGTGCCCGACTACTTTATTGGGCGCACCCGCACCCCGGACGGCCTGCTCGGCGACCCGGTCAATATCGGTCTGATTGGTACCGAGGAGCAGATTCACCAGGTCATGCAGGACGCAGGCTGGACCCGCGCTGACAACGTCACCCTCGTCTCTTCCTGGAAGATTATTCTCTCCACCGTCACCCGCCGCTCCTACGCGGAGGCGCCCGTCTCCCCGCTGAAAATTTTTGGTAAGACGCAGGCTTTCGCCTACCAGAAGGAAGTGGACGGCAACCCCGAGAAGCGCCACCACGTGCGCTTCTGGAAAACCCCGGACGGCTGGCTTCTGCCAGGCGGTCACCAGGTGGATTGGTTGGCGGCGGGCACGTACGACTCTGGTGTGGGTTTCAGCTTCTTCACCCTGCAGGTCACGCACCGCATTGATGCTGAAACCGACTTTGAACGCGACTACATTGTGGAGTCCATTCAGTACGCCCACCCGGAAACTCACGTTGAGATTCTGCACGATTTTTCCTCCGGCTACCACGCCCGTAACGGTGGCGGCGACGCGATCCGTACGGACGGCGCACTCCCGGTCATCGTCCTGAACAATGAGGGCCTGGAGCCGCAGGAGCAGGAAGAAATTCACCTCTCCAGTGCGCACGACCTGGCGTACCGCATGCCGCTGAGCCTGCTGGTTGGTTCGGGTATGCTCATCGCTGTGACCCTCGCCGACATTGTCAACAGCGTCATTTTGGCGCTCAGCCGCCCGGCACTTCGCGCCAAGCTGTTGGAGGAAGGCTCCGGCAACGATATTGAGCTGCTGGACCTCTTCGATCAGGTGGATAGCAACGTGCTGCTCACCATTACCGGCACCGTGCTGGTGGGTTTTGTAGCAATTTATTCGGCGGTGCACCTGTTCCTGCTGTGGAGTACGTTGCGCGGCTCGTCGAAGGCTCGTCGCCTGGCTCTGCTGTTGACGGCGCTGAACTTCGCAGCGATTACCGGTGGTGTGCTGTGGGGCCACCAGTCCCTGCCACTGTCCACGATTTTCTTCCAGCTGGGTGTTGCGGTGTTTGCGATGCTGGCGTTCACCTCGGATGCGGCGGTCCAGTACACGGCAACCCGCACCTTCCACATGCGCGATACGAAGATCGTGCAGCGTGCAACGCACCCGAAGGTTCTGGAGCACAGGGCACAGCGCAAGGCTCAGAAAGCACAGAAAGCGCTGAAGGCACAGAAGACGCACAATGCGCAGAAGGCACGCAAGGCTACCTCTGCAAGCAACCCTCACCGCGCGTAGATTGCACGTTTCAGCGCAACATAGTGAATAAAAAAGTACCGCCCGATCAGTACATGACCGGGCGGTACTTTTTTGCTCTACGACCGCAGACTCTACCAAGCCTGCGCGCATTGCAGGAATCTCAGCACATTGCAGGGTTCTTAGGCTTCGCCCTTTTCGCCGTGGAAAATCGGGCCTACGTTACGGGGACGCTTGAGCTCAAAGAAGCCGGGGTAGGAAGCCAACGCCAGGGCGCCGTCGAAGAGCTTACCTGCCTCTTCACCGGCGGGGCTCGGGGAGATGACAGGGCCGAAGAAAGCGGTGCCGTTGATAGAGATCAGCGGAACACCCACGTCGGTGCCGCCCACGGTCTCCAGCGCCAGGTCCAGGGAGGCGCGCATCTGCTCATCGTACTGATCGGTGAAGGCGACATCCACCAGCTCAGCCGGCAGGTTGACCTCCTCCAGCGCCTTGACGATTGCGTCGCGGTAGGAATCAGCCTTGTTCTTGTTGTGGTGAATCTGCTCGCCCAGAGCGTCATAGAGGGGCTTGATGACCTCATTGCCGTGCAGCTCACGCACAGCGGTAATGAGGCGGGTCGGCGCCCAGGACCGGTCCATCATTGCCTGGTAGTCGGCGGGCAGGTCGCGGCCCTGGTTGTGCATGGACAGGGAGAAGGGACGCCAGGTCACCTCAACATTACGGACCTTCTGCACCTCGCCAATCCAGCGGGAGGTAATCCAGCACCAGGGGCAGATCGGGTCGAACCAGAAATCAATCTGTGCGGGTGCGTTCTCAGTCATGAGTGTTCCTCTCTCATACGGTTGCGCCAGCCGCTTCTATGAGCCGGCGCTTATTCTTCGGTACACGCTCATCAGGACATGCCAGCGAGAGCAGTACCTGCTAGTGAGCCGTCACCCCGTATAACCGGGGCGACGGCTTCTTTATTCCCTAGCCTGTCGGCTGGAAGTATTCGGTTATGCCGCCTGACGGTCCGCTTCCTTCAGGGAGGCAGCCTTCGCCTCCCCCTTCACGGTGCGGGTGGTCTCGGTTTCGGGGTCGGGTGCCTGCAACACGTAGCGGGGTTCCGCGCCGTTGAGCACGGTGTCCTCACCGATAACGATGGACACCACATCGGTGCGGTCCGGGATGTCGAACATAATCGGCTGCAGAATCTGCTCCATCATGGCGCGCAGGCCGCGGGCACCGGTGCCGCGTTCGGCGGCGAGACGGGCAATAGCCGCGATCGCTGCGTCGTCGAGGACCAGGTCCACGCCGTCCAGGGCGAAGAGGTGGCGGTACTGCTTGAGCAGCGCGTTCTTCGGTTCGGTCAGCACGCGAGCCAGCTCTTCTTCGTTGAGCTCACTCAGGGTCGAGATGACCGGCAGGCGGCCAATCAGCTCGGGGATAATGCCGTAGTGCGCCAGGTCCTCGGGCATGATTTGGTCCAGCGGGTTCTTCACGGAGCCGCCCAGTTCAGCACCGAAACCGATACCGCCGGCACCCACGCGGGCTGCGATGCGGTCGTCAATATTGTCGAAGGCGCCAGCCACGATGAAGAGAATGTTCGAGGTATCAATCTCAATATTCGCGTGTGCCGGGTGTTTGCGGCCGCCCTCCGGCGGTACGGTCGCCACGGTGCCCTCAATAATCTTCAGCAGCGCCTGCTGCACGCCCTCACCGGACACGTCACGGGTGATGGAGAGGTTCTCGCCGCCCTTACGGGCAATCTTGTCAATCTCGTCAATGTAGATGATGCCGCGCTGAGCCTTAGCAATATCGCCGTCAGCGACGTTGATGAGGCGCAGCAGAATGTTCTCCACGTCATCACCCACGTAGCCCGCCTCGGTGAGAGTGGTTGCGTCGACCAGGGCGAAGGGCACATCCAGCTTCTTCGCCAGGGTTGCCGCCAGGTAGGTTTTACCGCAGCCGGTCGGGCCGAGCATCAGAATATTCGACTTGCCCAGCTCCACCTGCTCCCCCGCGGTCGCCGAAAGAATGCGGGAGGTCAGCACCGGGTTATCAATATCGTGGATGCGCTTGTAGTGGTTGTACACCGCCACCGCCAGGGTGCGCTTCGCCGCGTCCTGACCGATGACGTAGTCGTTGAGGTAGCTGTAAATTTCGCGCGGAGTAGCCAGCTGAGATGCAGGCGCCGCCGCGGGGGCTTTCACCTTCAGACGCTCTTCAGCGAGGATCTCTTCGCACAGCTCCACGCATTCGTCGCAGATGGAAACATTCGGGCCGAGCACAATCTTGAAAACCTGCGCGCGAGTCTTCTTGCAGAAGGAGCATCGCATGCTGGCGTTGGGCTGTTCGGGAGGCACAATGATGTCTGTGGCCACGAAGATTCCCTTTCGATCGGCGTGGTGAAATCGGTGCAGAAGGGTCAGTGACCTGATATCTGCGGTGATTTCTCAGGAGGGGCACCGGCGGGTGGTGGGCGCCGTGGTTTGAGTGAGAAACCGGTATGAAATACTCGAATTTTCTCCCTCTCTAAGGCTACCGGAGTTCACCCCGGAACTCAGAATTACGCACCGCAAATGAACGGACTTACCGGGCATATGACAAAGCGCGTCTTTTATGACGGCGGCGGGGCTGATACTCCGGCATATGACGGTAGGCTGTGACGCTAAAGCCCGACAAGAAAGCGCAGGTCAACGCAACATATCAGCCTGCCTTGCCGTACCCCTGGCGGGCGCAAAAAGGGCGGCACCGCACCGCGCACCAGCCCGAAGGCTCGCACACGAAGCGATGCCGCCCCTCCCCCGAAAAACGCTCGGGGATATTCCTCAAAACTTTAGGTGTGGGAAATAGCGGTGTTGGTCGCAGGCTTACGCAGCTTACGAGACTCCAGCACCTTATCGACCAGGCCGTACTCCAGGGCAGCAGCCGCAGTCAGAATGTTGTCACGCTCAATGGAGCGGTCAACTTCCTCGTAGGTCTTGCCCGAGTGCAGTGCCAGGGTCTGTGCAGTCCACTCACGCATACGCATAACCTCGTTCGCGTGAATCTCAATGTCAGATGCCTGACCGCCCTGCTGACCGCTCAGCGCGGGCTGGTGAATCAGCACGCGAGCGTTCGGCAGTGCCAGACGCTTGCCGGGGGTACCGGCAGCCAGCAGAACCGCCGCAGCGGATGCCGCCTGGCCCAGGCACACGGTCTGGATCTCGGGGCGGATGAACTGCATGGTGTCGTAGATGGCGGTCATTGCGGTGAAGGAGCCGCCGGGCGAGTTGATGTACAGGGTGATGTCACGCTCGGGGTCCTGTGCCTCCAGCACCAGCAGCTGAGCCATGATGTCGTCAGCGGATGCGTCGTCCACCTGGGTGCCCAGGAAGATGATGCGGTCCTCGAACAGCTTTGCGTACGGGTCCTGACGCTTGTAACCGTAGGGGGTGCGCTCCTCGAAGCTGGGGAGCACGTAGCGGTTGCTCGGCATAGCCGGCGCCGAGGTGGTGATATCGTTCGGCAGGTAGTTCATATGCATCTCCCTTATGCGTTCTTCGATTCGGGCAGCTTACCGGCGGTGGTGGCAATGTGGTCGAAGAAGCCGTATTCCAGGCCCTCTTCCGCGTTGAACCAGTTGTCGCGGTCGTTATCCTTCAGGATGGTTTCCAGGCTCTTGCCGGTGCGCTCAGCGGTGATCTCTGCCAGGCGCTTCTTCATGTCCAGAATCAGCTCAGCCTGGGTGCGGATATCCGATGCGGTACCGCCAATACCGCCGAGGGGCTGGTGCATGAGGATGCGGGCGTTCGGGGTTGCGTAGCGCTTGCCGATGGTGCCTGCGGTGAGCAGGAACTGACCCATGGATGCTGCCATACCGGTCACCACGGTCACCACGTCGTTCGGGATGAGCTGCATGGTGTCATAGATAGCCATGCCGGCGGTGACGGAGCCGCCGGGAGAGTTGATGTACAGGTAGATGTCTGCCTCGGGGTCTTCAGCCGAGAGCAACAGCATCTGGGAGCAGATGAGGTTGGCGTTGGAGTCGCGCACCTCGGAGCCGAGCCAGATAATGCGCTCCTTCAGGAGGCTGTTGTAGACGTAATCTTCCTGGGCACCAACGATGGGGGTTGCCATAGACGGCGCGGGCGCCACGCCGGCTGCCTGGGAGGCGCCGATGGGCAGAGGCATGTAGCTGGACATTCTTCCTCTTCTTCTCTAATGGGTCTTCGCTGCATCTTTGCGCGATTTACGCGCCGGAGCGCACGCGAAAAGTTTCGTTGCTACTACCTTACCGATAGTTGCTCTCCCCCGCTTCCCTTCGGGTTGTTCGTTCGCCAGGGGGTGAAGCAGAGGCGAAAACCTCGGTACGGAATAACTTGAGGGCGGAATAGTTTGGGGTGAAAAGAGCCTCAGCGGGCACCCAACCGGTAATTCGGTGGATGCCCGCTGAGGCTACACGTTTCAAGCAATCAGCGCACGCCCTCTAGCGGGGTGGCTTCTTGCAGACCGTGGCGGGGATTTAGGCAGCTGCCTCTTCGCCCTCGCCCAGGTACTTGGACAGGTCAACAACGTTGCCCTTGGTGTCCTTGACCACTGCGGTCTTCAGCACTGCTGCCAGAGCCTTGGAGCGGCGAACCTCGCCGACCAGTGCGCCTGCCTGGCCGGAGCCGTCCAGCATCTGTGCGAACTGGTTGGGGTCCATGCCGTACTGGGAGCTCATGGTGATGATGTAGTTGATCATCTCAGCCTGGTCGACGGTCACTTCTTCCTTGTCCGCAACAGCGTCGAGAACCATCTCGTTCTTGAATGCGGTCTCGGTGTTCTCGCGAACCTCGGCGCGGTGCTCCTCGGTGTCGTGGTCTGCTTCAGCGTTGGGGTTGTTGAAGTGCTGCTCGAGCTGGTCCTCGATAACCTTCTCGGGGACGGGGATCTCGACGAGCTCAACGAGCTTTGCGAGGACCTTGTCGCGTGCCTGGGTGCCCTGCTCGGCAACCTTAGCTTCTGCAACCTGCTTCTTGATGTCTTCCTTCAGCTCGTCGATGGTGTCGAACTCGGAAGCCAGCTGTGCGAACTCGTCATCAGCTGCGGGCAGCTCGCGCTCCTTGACTGCGGTGAGCTTGACCTTGATGACTGCCTGCTCACCTGCGTGCTCGCCGCCGGAGAGCTTGGTCTCGAAGGTTGCGTCCTCGCCAGCGGACAGGCCGGTCAGAGCCTCGTCGATGCCGTCGAGCATGGTGCCGGAACCGATCTGGTAGGACAGGTCGTTTGCTGCATCTACCTGCTCGCCGTCGATTTCTGCGGCGATGTCGATGGTCACGAAGTCCTTGTCAGCTGCGGGGCGCTCAACGGTCTTCAGGGTGCCGAAGCGCTCACGCAGAGCGTCCAGTGCCTGAACCTCGTCCTCAGCGGTGACCTCTACCTCGTCAACCTCAACCTCGAGGCCCTCGTAGTTGGGCAGCTCGATTTCGGGGCGGACGGTGACGGTGATGGTCAGCTTGACGTCTGCCTCACGGTTCTCGGTGGAGGGCTGGGACTGAACGTCCAGCTCGGGCTGTGCCAGGGGGGAGAGTTCGTTCTCGCCCAGTGCCTGTGCGTAGTAGTCGTTCAGAGCGTCGTTCAGGGATGCCTCGACGATGTAGTCGAAGCCCGCACGCTGCTCGATGAGCTGCTTGGGCAGCTTACCCTTGCGGAAGCCGGGAACGCTGATCTGACCCGAGAGGTTCTTGTAGGTGCGGTCCAGGTAGGGCTTGAATTCTGCGAAGGGAACCTCGACCTCAATCTTTGCGAGGGTCGGGTTGAGCTTCTCGACGGCGGTCTTCACGTCCGTGATCTCCTCATATAGTTTCGGTGCGGCACGAATCGTGTGTGCCGCGGTTGCTTAGTGGAAAGAGCGCCACGACCTTGTAGCGTCGCGGCAACCGTTTCACGTCGGGGCGACAGGATTCGAACCTGCGATCTCCTGCTCCCAAAGCAGGCGCGTTAGCCAAGCTACGCCACGCCCCGTGAAACCGACCGTGTTGCGCACTTGCGTGTTTAACACAGTCAGTGCCCTAGTTTACCTGTTTTCCCGCTAAATGCCCAACACAGCAGCTCGTGCGCGGTTTATTTCCACTGAGCGCGTACTCCCCTAATAAGGATGCGCAGACCGGCACAAAAAGAGGAGGCGAGCGCCCGCAAGAACCCGCAAAGCCAGCACACAAAACCGTGCCAACACGCCAAAGAGTTTGACAGCACAGATGGAACCTCGCTACTATGGTCAAGTTCCAATTCGGGGATGTAGCTTAATGGTAAAGCCTCAGTCTTCCAAACTGATTACGCGGGTTCGATTCCCGTCATCCCCTCGCACAATCCCCCCGACGTTGTCGGGGGGATTTTTTGTGCTCGGGGATGCCGGGAATCGCTTACGGGCGAAAATGCATTCCCTCGCGCGCTCGGGATTTTCGCCCTCCAGCCCGTCATCCCCTCGAGAACTATCCTGAACGAATCGTGGGAACCGCTTCCGCATGCGGATTTGTTTCCTCGCGCGCTCGGAATCCGCACGCTCCAGCTCGTCATCCCCGACAACACACGGAGCCCCTACCGCACTTACCCCACCTAAAAACTTCACCCCAATAAAGCAATAGGAAACAGGTACGAATATTTACCCCAAAACATGGTACACTTATTCGAAAGTAATCTATTTCAGATAGGAAAATCCAGTGACCTTGAAGATTAATGAAAAAGCTTTGGAAAAGCTCGTACAGCAACAGATTGCTACAACGACTCAGAAGTATCAGCATGAGTTTGACCGCATCGCCTCAACTATGAAGGGTAAACCGGTGGAGTTGATTCTGCCGGAACTGCAGAAGTTTGTGAAGCAACAGGGTGGAAATATTGATAATGCACAGCTGAAGGAGTGGGCTCAGTGCCTCTCTAAGGGCGAGAAATTCATCTTCACTTCATAAGCCCTCACAAAATCAGAGCAGTAGAGCTAAGCGAGGAGCCCCAATTTATTATCGAGGACTCCTCGCTTTTCTCGTATCCACAGCCGTGAGTTAGAGCCGGATACCACTACATCTGGCAGCCGGGGCACCAGTAGAGTTTGCGGCCGGCGATTTCTTCCATGCGGATGGTGGTTCCGCAGCGGCGGCAGGGCTCGCCGTGGTGCATGTACACATAGTTGGCGTGGTCGGGCCACGCTTCGGTTTCGGGTACGCCGGGGCGGTCTTCGGGCTCGGTGGTGATGATGCGCCCCACGCGCACGCCGATGACCAGCAGGTGCTTATTGTCTTCCCAGAGTCGCTCCAGCTCCTCGTCACTGAGGCTCTTGCCGGGGCGTAGCGGATCAATTTCCTGGCGGTACAGCGACTCAGCGCGGAAGATATTGCCCACGCCGGAGATTGCCGCCTGATCCATCAGAATCACGCCAATCGGGCGGGAGCTCTTGCGTGCCGCGCGGTAGAACTGTTCGGGGTCGGCATCCGGGTTGAGCGGGTCGGGGCCGAGCTTGGAGCGGACGGTGCGCACCTCCTCCGGGGTGAGGGTACGGCAGATAGTAGGGCCCACCAGGTCCGCCCAGCCATGCTCCGAAACAATACGGCAACGCACCGTACCCTTCGGTTCGGGAGGACCGGCGTAGGGTTCCCCCTCCCCCGCCGCGTATTCTTTTTCGCCGATCTTGCGGGGCGCGCCAATGCTCGAAGCACCCGTGAACGTCTCATCCCCACCGAAGCTCCAGTTACCGTAAATACCCAGGTGCACGTTCAGGGTCAGGTCGTTCTCGAAGGTCACGAACAGGTGCTTACCGTGCGCGTACGCCCCGGTGATGGTGTGCCCATCCAGCAGGGCGGCACCCTCGGCGTAGCGGCCCTGCGGGGAGGAAACCTGCACGCGCTCGCCGGTGAAGACGTCACTGATTTGGCGGGCGATACGGTGGATGGAGTGGCCTTCGGGCACGGGTTCTCCTCGAAAACTTGTCGGCTAGAAATAGTGCGGATTATATAGGGTGCAAAGACGACTGAGGCGCATAGCCTGCACTATGCGCCTCAGATTTTAGAGCTTAGGCAGCGTCAATCTGCTTGCCGGCAATGTCGCCGGTCTGCTCGTACTCAGCCAGCTGACCGATACGGCGTGCGTGACGCTCCTCGTTGGTCCAGGGGGTAGCCAGGAAGACCTTGATGATTTCCAGTGCTTCTTCCTTGCTGTGCTGGCGACCGCCCACAGCTACAACCTGTGCGTTGTTGTGCTCGCGAGCCAGCGCCGCGGTGTCGTGGTTCCATGCCAGAGCCGCGCGGATACCATCAACCTTGTTCGCAGCCATCTGCTCGCCGTTGCCGCTACCGCCCAGCACAATACCCAGGGAGTCCAGGCCAGCCTCGCGGTCACGCTTCACGCCAAGGGCTGCGTTAATACAGAACGAGGGGTAGTCGTCCAGCGGGTCGTAGTCGGCGGGGCCGTGGTCAATCATTTCGTAGCCCGCAGCGGTGAGGGACTCAATCAGGTAGTGGCTCAGCTCGAGGCCAGCGTGGTCGGTTGCGATGTGTACGCGCAAGGTACTCTCCTGGTGATTTTGTCTTGGTGTGACGTGCGTTTGTGCGTTCGTGGGAGGCGCCGGTTCTCAGTTCTGAGCGCCGTTGCTAGAGTGCGCCGCGCATCCATCAGGTGGGATACGCTCCCCGTTTGGGTTTTTTCTGTCTTAACTGTATCGAATTCGCGCGGGTTCGGGTAATGCGGAGCCTTCTAGACCCCCAGCTATACGGTAGACTGTGGGGTATGGCACTTTTTGGTGTCCCGATTCGCCGCGCCCAAACTTGAACGCCTCCAGCGCTACGTATGCAGCGTCGCAGGAGCCGCGCACCTCGGGAACCAGCGCACCATGACAGGGCGTGTCAACACGGCACGCTATTCACATCTAAGGAGAGGGAGCTGTATGCCCGGCCTGAACCTAACCCGCAATGAGGCAACCGAACGCGCATCCATTATTAAGCGCGTGCACTCGTACCGTATTGAACTCGACCTGCCGAAGGACAAAGACGTCTTCTCCTCGAAGGTTGAGATTCGCTTCGACGCTCAGGAAGGTGCCTCCACCTTCATTGACGCTATCACCTCCTCGGTCAAGTCCATTAACCTCAACGGCGAAGAGCTGAGCACCGACCTGGCGGACGGCGAGCGCATCCAGCTGCCGAACCTTGCTGCTGAGAACACCCTGGTCATTGACGCAGAGATGTTCTACACCAACACCGGTGAGGGTCTGCACCGTTTCGTGGACCCCGCCGACGGCGAAGTGTACCTGTACTCCCAGTTTGAGGTGCCGGACTCCCGCCGCGTGTTCCCCGTCTTTGAGCAGCCCGACCTGAAGGCTGAATTCGAGTTTATTGTGCGCGTTCCCTCCCACTGGGTGGTTGTGTCTAACCAGCCCGAGGTGAAGGTTGAGGAGAAGGAGTGCGGTTGCGGCCGTGCGAAGACCTGGTTCTTCAAGCCGACCCCGCGCATGTCTTCGTACATTACCGCGATTGTGGCTGGCCCCTACGAGAAGGTCACCAGCGAGCTGACTAACTCTGAGGGTCGCGTGATTCCGCTGGGCGTGTACGCCCGCAAGTCCCTCATGCCGTTTGTGGATGCTGAGGACATGTTTGAGCTGACCCGTCAGGGCTTCGAGTTCTACGAGGAGCAGTTCAAGACCCCGTACCCGTTCGAGAAGTACGATCAGCTGTTCGTGCCCGAGTTCAACGCCGGTGCGATGGAGAACGCTGGCTGCGTGACCTACCTGGAGACTTACGTCTTCCGTTCCAAGGTTGCGGAGGCTCTGCGTGAGCGCCGCGCTATCACCGTTCTGCACGAGCTGGCTCACATGTGGTTCGGCGACCTTGTCACCATGAAATGGTGGAACGACCTGTGGCTGAACGAGTCTTTCGCTGAGTTCATGTCAACCCTGGCTGCTGCGGAGAACACCCGCTACGCGAAGGAGGCGTGGGCCACCTTCGCCGCATCGGAGAAGACCTGGGCGTACCGTCAGGATCAGCTGTCTTCGACTCACCCGATTGTGGCTGAGATTCGTGACCTTGCCGATGTTCAGGTGAACTTCGACGGCATTACGTACGCGAAGGGCGCTTCGGTGCTGCGTCAGATGGTGGCATGGGTTGGCCAGGAGAACTTCATGGCTGCTCTGAAGGTGTACTTCGATAAGCACAGCTGGGGCAACACCGTTCTGGATGACCTGCTGGTTGAGCTGGAGCGCACCTCCGGTCGTGACGTGCGTGCGTGGAGCGCTAAGTGGCTTGAGACCGCTGGTGTTAACACTCTCGCCGTTGAGATTGAGAATGACGAGGCTGGCAACATCTCTTCGCTGGGTATCCGCCAGTCCTACGCTGAGGGCTTCGAGACCCTGCGCCCGCACCGTGCGGTAATTGGTTTCTACAACTTGGTGGACGGTAAGCTGACCCGCACCGACCGCATCGAGCTGGACATTGACGGCGAGCTGACCGTGGTTGAGGAGGCTATCGGCAAGAAGCGCCCCGACCTGCTGCTGCTGAACGATGAGGACCTGGCGTACGCTAAGATTCGCCTGGATGAGCGTTCCATCGAGACCGCTATCAAGCACCTGGGCGACATTGATTCGTCCGTGGCTCGCGGCGTGGTCTGGGGTTCGCTCTGGGATACCGTGCGTGACGCTCAGATGCCGGCACGTAAGTACGTTGACCTGGTGCTGAACAACATCGGTAAGGAGACCAACTCCACCGCTCTGCGCACCCAGATCAACAACCTGTCCGCTACCCTGCACTCCTTCGTGGCTCCCGAGGCTCGCGAGGAGACCCGCCACCGTGCCGCTGACCGTCTCTGGGAGCTGGCATGCGTTGCAGAGCCCGATTCGGATGCTCAGCTTCAGCTGCTGCAGGCGTTCATCAACCAGACCCGCACCGAGGAGCAGTACGACAACGTGCAGCGTCTCTTCGAGGGTGAGCTGACCCTTGAGGGCCTGGACATTGACGCTGACCTGCGTTGGAACCTGGTGTGCCGCCTGGCTACCGGTGGCCGTTTCTCCGCCGAGCAGATCGTTGCGGAGCTGGAGAACGACAACACCGCGAACGGTCAGCAGTACGCCGCTCAGGCATACGCATCGATTCCGACTGCGGAGGCTAAGGCTGAGTACTGGCACAAGATCATGGTGACCGGCGAGCTGTCGAACATGATTCAGCGTTACGCTATTTCCGGTTTCAAGTCCGGCAAGCCCGAGCTGATTGCCCAGTACAATGAGCCGTACTTCGAGCAGATTGAGGGTATTTGGCGTTCGCGTTCGCACGAGATTTCCATGCAGATTATTGGTGGCATGTACCCGAGCGAGCCGACCGCTGAGCTGCTGGAGCGTACCGAGGCGTACCTGGCTTCTCTGCCTGAGGATGCTGCGGCTCTGTACCGTCAGATTGCGGAGGCACGCGACGGCGTGGCTCGTGCGCTGAAGGTTCAGGCGGCTGACATCTAACAATGCTTGTGAGCTGAGGCGGGTTCATTGCCTGCTCTCATAGGTTTTTGCTCATGGGTTTTTATTCGTCCCCTTCTACCCCGATTCGGGGTGGGAGGGGACGTTTCTATATGGGGTTTATGCCGGTTCTATTTTGAGTTGTGCCCCAAGTTGCGCACCGGTTTGCACACCGGTTTGCACACCGGTTTGCACACCGGTTTGCGCACCGAGTCTAATTCTTGTCACTGCGGTGCATATTTTTTGTTATTTTCATTTGAATATCCCTCAAAAGCTCTCTACTTGGGGTTGCGCCTATCGTATACTGTTGTGCATGCCTTCTATCAAGTCTCCTATCGCGAAAGTTTCTCTGACCGGCACAATCCTTGCTGTGGTTGCCGCCGGTTCCTTTGGCGTGTACTCCGCAGGAGGCTTCATCGCGCCCGGTGGCACCGCCGCTACCGCTGCTGCGGGCGCCGAGCCTACCCAGTCGGCGCAGGAAAGCCCCAGCGAGTCCCCCTCCCCCGAGCCGACTCCGGAACCGACCACCCCGGCGCAGAAGATGGAACGCACCGCGCAGAACGCCTTCGGCAAGGAGGGCGCGCAGGCAACCGGTGAGATTCAGGCGCCGTTCCCCACCTCCGCTGATGCCGCCGACATGCTGGTTCAGCAGTTCAAGGGTGGCGTGGTCATGTACACCCCCAAGTACGGTCCGGTTGCGGTGGAATCCGGCGTCTACGAGCACTGGTGGAAGCAGCGCGGGTACAGCGACTTTGCCGGTTGGGAGGGTCTGCCGGTGAGCTGGCGATCCAAGAAGGGCGTTCTGTACACCAAGTTTGAGAAGGCTGAACTCTACTGGGATAAGGCGAACGGTCTGCCGCGTAACACCAATGTTCTTGGCGCTAAGGATGCCCTGGTGATTGGTGACTCGCAGGTGACCGCAACCTCCTGGGTTGGTTTGGGTCTGAAGCAGGCAGGTTTCGTCCCGTACCTGTTCCGTTGCGGCGGCATCGGTTTTGTGACTGCCCGCGAGGGTGTGTGCCCCTCCTACTATCAGGGTGTGATGGGTGGCCGTTGGGCTCTGCCGAGCGGTAACCCCGGCGTGATTTACCTGGACGCCTCCGGCAATGACATTTACATTCACGAGGATGAGACGAAGGCGCGCGAGCACGTGAACGCTCACCAGACTCAGGTCATTGAGCAGCTGCGACGTATGTACCCGTCGTCGAAGATTGTGTTCGGTGGTGTGGTGTCTATGGATGAGGCGTCTGCACCGGATAAGCAGGTGGCGCATAAGCGTCACGTGGCAAACGAGGTGGCAAGGCAGGGTGCCCGCGAGACCGGCGTGCTGTTCATGGACACCTCGGGCTGGCAGAGCCTCTACCTGGCTGAGGGTGACATGGCTGATGGCGTGCATCTGAAGGAGAAGGCGCACCATAAGCTGGCGGGCCCCTTTGCGACTCGTCTGCGTGAACTGCTCGGCACCGCGTAAACTAACTGTGTAATCAGCCGAGTACATCAGCTTCGATCAACGCATATAGCATTAGAATGAGGCGCCGGGAGGATTGAATCCTTCCGGCGCCTCATTCGTTTGAGTGGGTTACCCACCGCAGCTCTCAAGTTAGTGTGCGGGTTTTATGCCGCGACGTTTGCCTGGCGTTCCTTCGCCTCGGCCTTCTGGTGTGCGAGCACGCCCTCCGCAAGGCGACGCTTCTGACGCTCACGAGCGGCTTCCTTCTCACGCTGCTCGGCAGCCCAGGCGACCGGGTCAATGTCGATCGACTCGTAGTGCCATTCGCCAATGTAGTCGCGAATCGGGGCGACCCAGGTGACGGGAATGCCGCGGCGCAGGTACACCTCGTGGTCGGTGTCTTCAAAAGCGTGGATAAGGCGGTTGCCGTCAGCAATCAGGGACTCAATGATGGAGTCCTTCCATACAGGGCTGTTGGAGCCGTCGTTGCCGGGCTTAGCGAACACGTGCTTGGGTTCCAGACCTGCGCGGGCGATGAACTGGTTCAATTCCTTCATGTAGGTGCCATCGCGGCCGGTAATTACTACGACCTCTGCGCCGGTGTCTGCCGCGATTTCGCGAACACGGTCGGCAATTTCAACATTGACCGTGGCGTTGCGGATGGCCTTGAAGAATCGGCGGTTGCTTGCGAAGAAACCGGTCAGGTACTTGTCCATCTGATCTCGGTTGCTGGCAAGGGTACCGTCAATGTCGACTGCAATCAGATCCATATAGGTCTCACTTTCGATCCGTACGGGAAGAATGCGCCTGGTGAGGGCGCGGCGGAAGAGTTCCCGTGCGGTGTGGCTGGTAATCGGTGTGTCAAAGACGCCCCGGTGAAAGGGCGTAGTCTTTCTAGAATACCCTATTTTCGTAAAGTAATGCCCTATCGAATGTCATTATTACAACTACCCCGTTGATGTCATACAGCATAGAAAACCACTGGTGGCGCAGGCAAAGAGCCCACACCACCAGCGTAAAAAATCTAGAAATGTCTCAACAAACGGTTTAGAGTAGCGAACCGGAACCGCGGCGCACCAGCACCATACCGGCGGGCGCCACAATGCGCAGCCACTCCTCCGAACCAACATGCGCAGCGAACAGCGGCAGATCGCCCGTGAAGCCTTCCGGGATGAAACCAAACACGCGCAGGGCGAATGCCGCGCCGGTCGGCACAAGCACGGTATCGAACTCAGGTAGGTACTCCAGCACCATATCGGAGGACCAAATACGCGAGCGCACCGTAGAAAGCACAGCAGCGCCGGGGTTCTCGGGCAGGGCGCGTTCTACCGCCTCCAGGCCTTCTGCGGTGGCGCGGTGGAACTCTTCAACCGGGACGGTACCAACCTCGTACCAGCCGCTGAGCGGGGCTGACTTGCCAGCCCAGCTGGCGTTGACGGTCACCGGCGGCATGAACAGCACCAGCTGCGGGTTCTCTTCGTTACCCTGTTCTTCTGCCTGCTTCTGCAGACGCGCCAGACGGTCCAGCAGCGCCTGCGCCTGTACGGTCATGTCCAGGGTGGAGTCAGCCAGCAGGTGCAGGGCGCGCAGACCCATAATGACCGGGGTGTTCGAGGAGGCGTCCTCCGGCTCCAGGGAGCAGGCGAATACCGCCACCACGCGGCCGCGTGCGGTCAGGCGGATTGCCGCGTCCGGGTTCACCGCCAGGGCGCGAGAAATGTAGGTGGCAAGGTCCTTGACCACTGCGGCACCCTGGGCGCCGCCGGGCAGAATCAGGTAGGGCTCCTCCACGCCTTCGTGGGGGTTGTACTTGAGCTCGATGGGTGCGGGCGCGTTGTTCTGGTCGGGAGCGTTGTCCTGTGCGGTATCAGGGGTAGTTTCAGACGGCGTAGTCATTTCTGCTCCTTTTCGGCGTTAGTCTGCCCGGTGGCAAGTTGGTGGGTGATATATGCGATGGTGTGTGAAATAGATGATCCGGATTGATTGTCCGGGTCAATATTTCCTAGTCAATGTTCCGAATCAACCTGTCGTGGTTGTCTCAGAGTATGCTCTCCCACTCTACGCCAGAAACCGGCTCATTGAAAACGTGCGAGAATAAAACCATGACCAAGCCCACTGTGACCCAAAACCTCATGCGGATGCTGGACCTCTCCCCCGTGGAGGCGGCGCCCGCCTCCTTCGGTAGCGATGAAGTGTCTACCGGCGTGACGCTCACCCGCGAGCAGCCGCGTACTTTCGGTGGTCAGGTTCTTGCCCAGTCGATTATTGCCGCCGACCGCACGGTGGAGGGCAAGGACATCCACTCGATTCACGCCTATTTTCTGCGTCCCGGCGATATTGAGCGTGAACTGTTCTTTGCCGCTCAGCGTCTGAATGATAGCCGTTCCTTCTCGACCCGCCGCGTGCAGGTGTTCCAGGATGAGGCGCCCATGTTCTCGGCAATTATGTCTTTCCAGGCGGATAGCCGCGGCCCGGAGCACACCGCAGTGACTATGCCGGAGGTTCCGGATCCCGAGTCGCTGCCGATGGTCAGCGACTATCTGGGTGAGTTGCCGCACCCCATTGCGCAGGCGGTCGCGTGGGAACGCCCGATTGATATGCGACACGTGGACGCGCCCCTGTACACTCAGGCGGATGCCTCCTCGACACAGCCGCGTGCCTGTGTGTGGTTCAAGACCTTTGACCGCCTGGTGCATGCTGATGGTTCTGAGGCCTCGGAGGCGGAGCACCGCGCCGCTATCGCCTACGCTTCGGATTACCTGCCGCTGGAGCCTGCTCTGCGTCGTCACGGCAAGTTCTGGCTGGAGCCGGGCCTCAAGAGCGCCTCGCTGGATCACGCGATGTGGTTCCACCGTTCGGCGCGCGCCGATGAGTGGCTGCTGTACGTGCTGGATTCCCCGAGCGCGCAGGGCGGCAGGATGCTCGCGCAGGGTTCGATTTTCAATCGTTCCGGTGAGCTGGTGGCGACCGTGGCGCAGGAAATGATGTTCCGTCTGCCGGAGTACCGCTAAAGCAGAGTACCGATAGAGTAGAGTACCGCTAAGCCGCAGGTACACCCTCTAAAGCTTCGGCACAGCGACAACTCAAAACGTTAGAGCATACAGAAAGACCGTGTGAGGTGGTTGTCTCACACGGTCTTTCTTATGTTCTAGTGTACGGTCTAGAAGCCGTTTGGAAGCTCTTATTTGGCTTCGACGTCAATCACACCGTCCGGGGAAATGTGCACGGTGCTCTTGGTGCGGCGGGAAACAAAGAAGTCACCCACGAATACCAGACCGGTCACCAGAAGACCCAGTGCTGCCATCCATACTGCCGCCACGCCGTAGATTATCGGGAACAGCACCACGAGCAAGCCCAGAATAAGGGTACCAATAGCAGAGAGCTGCAGGTGGCGTCCGGCGGCGTAGCTCAGGTATTTCACGCCCTGGGCAGTCATCAGACGAATCAGCGCCCACATAATCATCCACGTACCCACAATGGTCGGGATGAAGGTTGCCTGTGCACCCACCGAGGCAGTCAGCAGAATCAGGCCAGCCACCACGGTCAAGATGCCGTCAACCAGGTCCCAGCCGGTACGTGCCTGCTTTGGCGTGCCGAAGTAACGTACCAGTTCAAACACGCCACCAAGCCACACCGAAATGGAGAACACATAACCCAGAACTACCAGCGGAATAGCGGGATTGGCGAACATGTAGATTGCCGCTGCAATCAGCAACAGACCGGTAACCAAGGACATCCAGTTATATTTTGAAAGCATAATGCTCTTCTCTTCGTAATCACATGTGTCAGTTGCACTTACGTGCATACCCATTATAAACCGTGAATATGAAATCCGCCACGATATATCGGTCGCCACTGAGCGAACTATTTCTACCGACGAATAACCCACCACGTAGCGGAACAACACGTGAGATAGCAGGACTATACCCCTTCCCCAGCAGACACAGCGAAGCCCCACCTCCTCACGCTTCAACAGCGTCAGGAGGCGGGGCTCGTTACCGAACCAAACCCTATCGGGTCAGCTTGCGGTGCACCACGCGGTGCGGCTTGGCGGCCTCGGGGCCGAGGCGCTCAATCTTGTTCTTCTCGTAGGACTCGAAGTTACCCTCGAACCAGTACCACTGATCCGGGTTCTCATCGGTGCCCTCCCACGCCAGGATGTGGGTTGCCACGCGGTCCAGGAACCAACGGTCGTGAGAGACGACCACGGCGCAGCCGGGGAATTCCAGCAGCGCATTTTCCAGGGATGCGAGGGTCTCAACGTCCAGGTCGTTAGTGGGCTCATCGAGCAGCAGCAGGTTACCACCCTGCTTGAGGGTCAGCGCCAGGTTCAGGCGGTTGCGCTCACCACCGGAGAGCACA
The DNA here is from genome assembly GCF_001812975.1 of Rothia sp. HMSC073B08. NCBI lineage: Bacteria > Bacillati > Actinomycetota > Actinomycetes > Micrococcales > Micrococcaceae > Rothia > Rothia sp. HMSC073B08. The sequence goes on from NZ_KV811062.1 coordinate 129,529, forward strand.
CCCGCCTTCTTCTGCTGGTCCGGGCCCTTGAAGCCGAACGCGGAAACGTACGCACGCGAAGGCATTTCAACGTTGCCGACCTGGATGTAGTCCAGACCGTCAGAGACGACCTCCCAGAGGCTCTTCTCCGGGTCGATGTTCGCGCGGTTCTGGTCAACGTACGAGATCTTCACGGTCTCGCCGACCTTCAGCTCGCCGCCGTCGAGGGGCTCCAGGCCAACGATGGTCTTGAACAGGGTGGACTTACCCACACCGTTCGGACCAATCACACCCACAATGCCGTTACGGGGCAGGGAGAAGGACAGACCGTTAATCAGGGAACGGCCGTCGAAGCCCTTCTGCAGGTTCTCAGCCTCAATAACGACGTTACCCAGGCGGGGTCCCGGAGGAATCTGAATCTCTTCGAAGTCAAGCTTGCGGGTCTTCTCAGCCTCCGCAGCCATCTCCTCGTAGCGTGCCAGACGAGCCTTCGACTTAGCCTGGCGGCCCTTAGCGTTGGAGCGGACCCAGTCCAGTTCCTCGCTCAGGCGCTTAGCGAGCTTAGCGTCCTTCTTGCCCTGAACTTCGAGGCGGGCGCGCTTCTTCTCCAGGTAGGTGGAGTAGTTACCCTCGTAGGGGTACAGGTTACCGCGGTCAACCTCGGCGATCCATTCTGCCACGTGGTCGAGGAAGTAACGGTCGTGGGTAATCGCGATGACGGCACCCTCGTAGGACTGCAGGTGCTGCTCCAGCCAGAGCACGGACTCTGCGTCCAGGTGGTTGGTGGGCTCGTCGAGCAGCAGCAGGTCGGGCTTCTGCAGCAGCAGCTTGCACAGTGCCACGCGGCGGCGCTCACCACCGGAGAGGTGGGTGACGGGCATGTCAGCGGGCGGGCAGCGCAGCGCCTCCATTGCCTGCTCCAGCTGGGAGTCCAGGTCCCATGCGTTAGCGGCGTCGATAGCTTCCTGCAGCTGACCCATTTCTTCCATGAGGGCGTCGAAGTCAGCATCGGGCTCAGCCATGAGGGCGGAGATTTCGTTGAAGCGGTCCAGCTTGGACTTGATTTCGCCCACGCCTTCTTCAACATTGCCCAGAACGGTCTTTTCTTCGTTCAGCGGCGGCTCCTGCATGAGGATACCCACGGTGTAGCCTGCGGTCAGGCGTGCCTCACCGTTGGAGGGCTGGTCGAGGCCAGCCATGATCTTCAGGATGGTCGACTTACCCGCACCGTTCGGGCCAACCATACCGATCTTGGCGCCGGGGAAGAACGACATCGTCACGTCGTTAAGGATGACCTTGTCGCCCACAGTCTTGCGGGCCTTGATCATCTGATAAATAAATTCAGCCATAGTTACCTATTTTAGCGTGATTCTGCGGCGCGCTGACGACTTAGTCAAATATTCCCCACCTTCAAGCATGCACGATTTTTAGTCACCTTCAGCCTGCGCGCGTTTACGTTCATAGGAGCGGGCGGCTCGGATGCGGTCACCACAACGCACGCTGCACCATCTACGTCGCGCATGGGTTCGTAACATGATGCGGTCGCAGTCGGGTGCTTCGCATTCAGAGAGTTTATCTGCTTCTTCGCCAGTCAGTAATGTGATGGCATCATAAGCGATGCGGGCGATGGCGTAATCCACCTCTTGGGTGAGGGGGTCTTCAATCCGCCGCGTGTACCGCCGGTTTTCTGCATCCCACGCTAGAGCGTTCATGGTGAGCGCTTCATGCGCTGTCTTATTAACGGCGTGAAGCGCACCCGGGTAGGGAGCGCGCTGCTCTAGGTACGCGTCAAACAGTTCTTTGATGACGTATCGAAAGCTGATGAATCTGCTGGCGCAATAGGCTTGTAGCTCATACGAGTTATTCACGATGTGGTGTTCGTGCGCCCATTCAGTGGCTGTTTCTGGGGTTCTGAGCAGATCGTATTGTTCGCCACCGGGTGTTGTATAGAGCGTATTTGCTAACGCTATGCAGGGGTGTTCTTGGCTTCCGGGTGCCGCAGGAAGGCGGGCGGTTCGGTGAGATTTTTCCATACTTCTCATGGTATCACTTGTATTTTTCCGTGAATATACCTATTGTTAATCACGGCAAAAATACATTTTATCCATGAGAGGAATACTTTTATGCCTGCAATTAACGTCATCACCGGCCCCACCGTCCTCATCGAATACGCGGGTTTGCGCTTCCTAACCGACCCCACCTTTGACGCACCTCAGGACTACGACTTGGGCATTACCGTTCTCAAGAAGACTGCCGGCGCACCCATCGCCCCTGAGTCAGCCCTCCCCATCGATGCAGTCCTGCTCTCGCACGACACCCACCCCGACAACCTTGACACCAGCGGTCGCGCCCTCCTCCCCAAGGTCGGTCACGTCATCACCACCGAAGACGGCGAAAAGAATCTTCAGGCAGAAGGCCTCACCAATGTCACCGGCCTGGCACCCTGGGATACCTTCATCGTGGCAAAGGGATCCACTGAAGTTACCGTCACCGCAATGCCTGCACTTCACGGCCCGAACATCCCCGAAATTCAGGAGGTAACCGGCCCCGTTATTGGCTTCCTCCTGCAGGCCGCAGGAGAACCGACCGTATATATTTCTGGCGACAACTCCGAACTTCACGTTGTAGAGGAAATTGCTCAGCGCATTGCGCCCGTTGATGACGCTATCCTTTTTGCGGGTGCAGCACGCCCCCTCGGACCCGAGCTCAGCGTAACCATGACCGCCGAAAATACCGCAAAGGCGGCAAAGCTTCTGGGCGCCCAGCGGGTGTACATTGCTCACACTGATTCCTGGGGCCACCTGGGTGAAGACTTGCAGGATACGATTCAGGCCTTTACCCGCGAGGGAATTGACCACAAGCTCATGAATAAGTAGGGCACTAAAAAAATCTGGGGTGTATGCAAACCACTGCATACACCCCAATTTTTGTATCAGCCCTTAGGTATCAACACTGTAGAACCACCAACAACCGGATAGACTCGAAGCTATGAGTACAAGCCCCTCCCCCAAACTTCTGGCGCCCGAAGACCTCGCACATGCCGTTGACTGCCTCGCGCTCGCCATGACGCTGGCAACGCGCGATCAGCCGTTCGGACCCGAGCACACGGTGTACCGGGTGGGCGGCAAGATATTTGCCATGTACACGGAGGGCATCGGCTACCCCATCGTGAACCTCAAAACCGACCCGGAAGAATCCGAGGTGCTGCGGCGTATCTACCCGAGCATCATCCCGGCATGGCACATGAATAAGCGGCACTGGATTTCCGTGGGTGCCGGCGAAGGCATAACCGAGCGGGTGCTAGAAGAGCTGGTGGAGGATGCGTACCTGCGCGTCATGTACTCACTACCCAAGGCGAAGCGACCCATCGAGTTCCGCGAGCGCCCGGTACCCGAAAAGCACTAGACAGAGAAACATGACGAGCATAGAAGGAACGACTTACCAAAGGCAACGTTTAACAGCGGAGCGGGTGAGCACCGGTCCGGACCACCGGCTTGCTCACCCGCTTTGCAAAGCACTTTCCTATCCACGGTTAGGAGGGTCATCAACCACAATGAACGCTCGAACCACCAAGCTCCCATCCCATATATTGCGGGGTTTAGTACCATGCACCACATGTGTGAATACGTGATAGTTGAGTCGGCACCCTTGCCAGACCTCCTATGCAGAGGAGGCGCTGACCTGGGTGCACTGAATATTCCCTTGAGTGACTCAGCTACGTCATGCGATGCAGCTGAGAGGGGATCGCTGTCCCCGCCCGAACTACCGACTCGGGCGAAGCGTGCTCTCGGGAACAATAATAACCTTTTTGCACCCTGGTGTCACTTTTGGATTGAGGTATTCCACCGGTTCCTATTGAGCGTATTTCAGGTGTTTTATAGTGCCGAACCCACATATCCAATCACAGCGAAATACCTGCGGATTTTAAGCCCCGAAAAATCAAGGAGGGGCCGCCCTAAACCCTCCTTATTTTGCCTCCACATGGGCTAATACCCACTTAAAGCAATATACAGAAAAGTTAGTGCGGCCCCTCACTATTTGAGATAAAAATGAGATAAACCCCTACTCAGAGCGATTACCGATGGGGTTTACCTATTAATTCCCCAGAGTGACCGGTTACTCGCCGCGACCCGTTAGTCGCTGAACTCCACCTTCTCGAAGCTCATGGTGCCATCAGCGTGAGAAACAACAGTATTCGGGTCACGCTCACGACGAGCCGCCGCGTACGCATCATGGCTTGCCTCATCAACCCAGCGGGTCACCACGAAATAGTCGCCGCCCTCATCCAGGGGGCGCCACAGCTCAAAACCCTCAAAGCCGGGGAAAGAGTCAGCGATGTGGCGGGCAGCGGCAAAGCGCTTCTCCAGCTCAGCACGGTTGTCGCCAACGACAGCCAAACGGTGAACCTTAACAACGGACATGTGTCCTCCTTCTGTTGAGTACGTGCTTTCAACGATGAAAGCGGGTTACAACCTCGCACCAGCTATAGGTGAGCTATGTTCTTAGCGAGGTTAACCTCAGAATAACGGTTCACGGGCACAAAAAATAGGGGTTAGCGCCAACTAACAGTTATATGACGCTAACCCCCATTCAGAGAATCACGAGGCACCCACAGGCACCCGTTCGAAGCTTAGGATTCCGGCTGGATCTGCACAGTATTAGGCTGCACGGTATTAGACTGTGCAGTATCAGGCTGTGCCGCCTGAGCCGCACTATCAGCCTGTGGTGCGGGGCTCTTCTTCGCCTTCTTCTGAGCCGCCTTCGCCGGGTTCGCAAAATGCACCCCGCGCTCAGCCAAGAAGCGGCGATCCTTCTTATCCCACTGCTCCACCGGGTACGCCTCCAACAGGTCCGGGCGGCGCTCCAGGGTGCGCTCAATCTGACGGTCACGACGCCAACGCGCAATCGCACCGTGATTACCCGACAGCAGCACCTCCGGCACCTCACGCTCACGCCACACCGCGGGCTTCGTGTACACCGGATACTCCAGCAGACCGCCCGTATGCGACTCCTCCTCCAGGGAGGCGGGGTTACCCATCGCGCCCGGAATCAGGCGGGTGATAGCCTCAATCATCGCCATGACCGCAACCTCACCGCCGTAGAGCACGTAATCGCCCAGGGACACGGGCATCACGCGGAAGCTCTCCTGCGCCCAGTCCAACACACGCTCATCAATGCCCTCGTAGCGCGCCGGAGCGAAGACAATATGCTTCTCCTCCGCCAGCTCATACGCCATCGCCTGATCGAAAACGGCACCCGCCGGGGACGGGACAATCAGCAGCGGGCGAGTATCAGCGGGGGTATCAGCAGCGGGCCCAGTGCCCTCAGACTCGGCACCCTCAGACGCATCTTCGGTAGCGTTTAGCGGGGAGGCGGCAAGCACCTCATCCAGAGCCAAACCCCACGGCTCCGCCTTCATCACCATGCCCGCGCCACCGCCATACGGGGTGTCGTCCACCGTGCGGTGACGGTCAAAGGTGTACTCACGCAGATCATGCAGGTGCAGATCCACCAGACCCTTCTCGCGCGCCTTACCCAGCAGGGACAGCTTCAGCGGCTCCAGGTACTCGGGGAAAATCGTGACCACATCGTAGCGCACGGACTACTCCCCCGCCTGCTCAGTCGCCTGCTCGGTCGCCTGCGCAGAATCCGGCTCAGCGTTCTGGTCTGCGTCCTCGACCAGGTCAATCAAACCCGCCGGAGGGGTCAGCAGCACAAAGCCGGGCTCATCCTCGGTCGAGGGAACCACCTCGGGCACAATCTCCTCAACAAAAGGAATCATGATCTCTTCACCCGCGCCGGAGGCAAGACGCGGCGAACGAGCCAGCTTAATCAGCAGCAGATCCTGAACCGGCATGGTCTGCAGACCGGTCACCTTACCCAGCGGCTTGCCCACAGCCGGGTTATCCACGGGGCTCTCACCCTCGGGAACGTCCGCGAGCAGGTACACGGGCAGGTTCACCAGCTCCTGCTCGTAGAAGCCCTCTTCGTCGCCCTCATCCTCGGGAACCTCGTAGACCAGGCGGCTGCCGCGCAGCTCCTCAGCCTGGTTGCGGGTGGTCACCTCATCAAAACGGACCACCAGAATCTTCTTGTTCCAGCGGGCACCGGCAACCGTCAGCTCACCGGTAGGCGCCACCGAAGCAGCGGCAGAGCCGGGCTTGAAATTCTCGATACCGAGCACCTCACCGCGGGCAAAACGCTCCTGCGGGGCATCAGTAAAGAGCTGAACCGTCACCTCACCACGAATACCGTGCGGCTTACCGATACGAGCCACCACAACCTGCATAATTTTCCTCCGCTGGATACAAGCTAAAAACCTACGCCGCGCACGTGCACGGCTCCCACTATTCTACCGGGCACTCCGGACGGGCGCATTCTGCCGCCAGCCCCACCCACAGGCCCCGGGTACGCGAACGCCCCCGCCTCCGGAAAAACCGGAAACGGGGGCGTTTCAAACGTTACGAGCTAGCGTCGCTTCTTGTCGGTGTCGATAATGTCGATACGCATCGGCTCGCCATCAGAAATAGCGTCCATCACCAGACGGATGCTCTTGGCGGTACGACCAGACCTGCCGATAACTCGGCCCAGGTCATCCGGATGTACGCGGACCTCAAGGGTTTCACGGTGACGCTGAGTGCGCAGGCGCACCTTCACTTCCTCCGGACGATCGACAATCCCTCGAACCAGGTGTTCGAGTGCGTCAGCCAACATAATTACTCAGCTGCTTCCTCAGCCTCAGCCTCGGGTGCTGCTTCCTCAGCAGCCTCTTCAGCCTTCTCAGCCTTGGGGGTGATAGCCTCGGGCAGGATTACGGAACCCTTTTCGGGAACAACGAACTCAGCCTTAGCCTCGACGGGCAGAACCTTGGACTCTGCCTTCTCGCCCTTGAATGCAGCCCAGTCGCCCGAGAGCTTCAGCAGAGCCAGAACCTGCTCGGTCGGCTGTGCGCCGACGGAGAGCCAGTACTGAGCACGCTCAGAGTTGATCTCGATACGCGAGGGGTGCTCGGTCGGGTGGTAAATACCAATCTCTTCGATGGTCTTACCGTCGCGCTTGACGCGCGAATCAGCGACCACAACGCGGTAACGAGGATCGCGGATCTTACCCATACGCTTGAGACGAATCTTAACAGCCACTTTAGTGGTTACTCCTGTTTCATAATTTGGTGCGAGGCACGCGGTTCAGCACCCGTGGGGCGGGCCATTCACGGCGCCTCTATGGACACAACGGCGCGCGAAGAGAGGGGTCGCGCGTCGCCGGGTACTCAGTTAGGGTATCAGAGCCCGAGATTTTAAGCTAGCGACACGGAAAAATAATTGCCACAGGCACCGAACATCACTTTTAAACAGCGTTCTGTGCCCGGTAGCCCCCTGCGCAACCGCCCTGTAGCCGCCGCTAGTCGAGGTTGCTCATCTCCAGAGTCTCCCCCGTCTCCAGGGCGCGGTAGCACTCACGCAGACGCTCCACCATCGACGGACGCACGTAGCCCTCCAGGTTCTCCGGAGCAACCCACTCATAGGTCACCAGCTCAGCATCCTGCAGGGTAATCTTCGTATCCGCCGCAATCACGCCGCCGTCATACATGTAGTAGGTCGAATCGCCCCACACACCCAGCGACAAGCCGTGGAAAATCAGCAGCACACGACCCAGCTTCACATCCAGGCCCAGCTCCTCCACAATCTCACGCTCACAACCGGGCTTGGGCGCCTCGCCAGCCTCCACGGTGCCGCCGGGAAGAATCCAGCCGTCCTTATAGTTCGGCTTCACCAGCAGCATCTCGCCGCGCTCATTACGAATCAGCGCGCCCGCCGCCAAACGGCGCGTGGGCAGGGTGGCGATAAAAGCCTTCAGCTCTTCATCGCTCAGATAGGAATCCTTCATGGCTTCTTTCCTTTAGCGGTCGGTTTTCTTTGCAGCGCGCTGCCTGATGCTACGCACTATACCCAGGGCACTCTCACGCAGTCCAGAGGGTGCCTGCTCCGTGGACGGGGCGGCATCCTCCACCGTGCGGTAGTGGCCCTCACGTAGGTCATCAATCAGAGTGCGCTTGGTCGAGGGATGCTCCCCTGCGGTGTCACCCGGATGCACCAGCTCAGCATCCGCCACCGGGCGGGCATGCTTCTTCATCTGCGTCTGCTCAAATGAACGCAGAACCGTCGGAATCAGAGCCGACTCAACCGTAGCGTTCAGGGCGAAGAGTGCTGCCGCCACCGAGAACTTACGGCTCGCCTTACCCTGAGCACGGCGGCGGCGCGCCACATTCGCCAAGGTCAGAGCGATAGCGCTCTGAGCCGTCACATCTGCACCCAGGACAAGACCCACACGGCGGGTCTTCGCACGAATCTGCTCGGCGGTCAGGCGCTTGCGGCGCGAACGAGGTGCGGGACTCTGAGCGGAAGAGCCCTGAGCGGAGGTGCTCTGCGGTGCGGGGGCCTGGGGTGCAGGACTCTGATCTGCAGAGCTTGAGGAAGTATCGGGCACGGTCTCAACGCTCGGGGCGGCTTCGTTCTGAGGTGCGAGCGCGGCAGAAGGCTCGGGAGCCTGCTGGCTTACCTTTGCCTCGTGCGATGCCTGCTCCTCGGTAGGCGAAGAGTCAGCCTCGTGCAGGGCGCTGTCAAGAGACAGGTAGCCCTCTTCGATCTCCACGAAGGAATCCGGCGCAGAGCCCTCCGGCGAACCCATGTGCGTGTACTCGTAGGGGATGTGCGCGTTGTTGAGAGCGTCCATCCACTCGGAGAGGGTCACGCGGCGACCGGTCGCCACCAGGCGGTAGCTACGGTCCAGGGGCGAGGTGTAGCCGCCCGGGTAGGGTTCAATCTCCTCATCGTCAAAAGAAGCATCCTCGGCGGGAGTACTCTCGGAGAAGGTAGCCTCAGCATCAATAGATACGGTCGCATCGGCAGACTGCGCGAGCTCCTCATCCTCGTTGCCGAACACGCGAGCCGTGCTAATCGACGCCACATCAAAACCGGTGGTCGGCACCAGCGCCAGCTCGGTAGGAACGTCCAGTAGCTGCAGCACCGACTCCAGCGCCAGGATATTGCTCGTATCGCGCAGGTACGCGTTCAGGCGGCGGCCGGTAATGGAATCAGCCTCCACACCAAACATCGCCATGACATTAGCGATGCCCTGCTCGATTTCTTCCTCATCGGAACCGAAAATCTTCGAACCCGAAAGCTCCGGGGCGCTACCGGGAAGCTCCGACAGCAGATCCTCCAACACGCCGCCAAAACGTGCAACTTCCTCACGGCTGAGAGCACGGTTCAGGCGCTTAGGCACACGCTGCCAAGTGAACTCCTCCACGATATTCTCGTAGGGTTCACCGAACGCCTCCAGGTACCACTCCTCATCCGAGTAGGGTTCGCGGGCGGGCTCCTCATAGACCACCAGGTGCTGCTGGTTCGCGTTACCCTCAGCAATCAGGGCGTTGCAGTTCAGCAGGCCCAGCAGCGCCATCAAATCCACCGGGTCGGCAGAAATAAGGGTCCACTCCCCCGCCGGCGCGGCAACAACCTGCCGAGTACCGGCAGGAAGGTACGCCAAAAGAAGCCCCGTAATCATGTCAATGGGCAGGTCAACGAGCATAGCGGCGTCACCGTCCACCAGAAACTCCAGCTCACCCTGACCGTTGGGCAGCTCCTCCCACACGGTCGCCTCACCCTCAAGGGCGGCACCGGTAACCGGTAGCTGATCCACCAGCTGCGCCACGTAATCCTCAACGGGAGTACCCACGTGCAGGTGGCCGTCAGCGACCTCCAGCACGTTCATGTAGCCCTCATCATCCACGGCGCACAGCACGTAGAGCTGCACCTGATGCTCACCCATCTCGTAGGCAATCAGCTCCGGGGAGGCGGCGGTCGCCTCAATAAGGGCGGCAATCAGCTCCTCATCGGTGGTGGAACGAGCCATGATGCGGCGGCGCTGAATCTTCTCCTCCAGCTCCATGGTCTGCTCGATGCGCTCATTGCGCTGCTTCTCGGCGGTGCGCTCCTCATCCTGGGCGCGCAGGTACTCGGGGCTATCCGATTCGCCGGTTCCGGCGGGTGCGGGGGCCTCATCCCACATGCCGGTGAGCTTATCGACGGTCCACTCTTCGCTCTCCAGGGCGGCGGCGAGGCGGTCAACCTTCGTGCGGTCGTTCCAGGCGCGCTGCGTATCGGGATCTTCCGCCTTCACCTCATCGTGCATGCTGCGGGCTTCACGAATGAGGTTCAGAATGGTTGCGGCAACGTCGTCAACGGCGGGGTCGTCGCTCTCACTGGAGTAGACGAGGTCGCCCGCCAGTTCGGCGGAGTGCTCCCCGTACTCGAGGGCGATACGCGCCCAGACGGGGGTGTACCCGGGAAGGATGCTCGAATCATTGTCGAAGCCGTCCGCAAAGTCGCCCGAAAGCTCCTCTTCAAGATCCTCTGCGAGAGCATCAGAGAAGCCCAGCGAGCCCTCCTCAGTTACAGACTCAACTGCAGATTCTCCAGCAGACTCGCCGGCAGGGTCCTCTACAGCATCGTCAGCGAAGGCGCGCTGAGACCACGGCGTGACCTGCTCATTCAGCTGATCATCCGCGTTCTCTCGATCCCAATTCTGCTCGTTCTGAGCCATTGATACCTTCCCTTCACACCCAATTCATGCACCCAAACCGGGCACCATACCGGTACGGGTGCGCCCCGTCACCACGTGCGCACCCGTACCACCCCTTACCGGGGCTCATATTTGCTCTTACTGCAGGAACTTCTCAAAGCCCTTCGGCAGGTTCATGCTGGACAGATCCATCTCCTGGTTCTGAGCCTGCTGACCGAATGCAGCACCAGCGCGAGCCTGCTGCGCCTTAGCTGCTGCCGCCTCCTGCGCCGCACGCTTCTGCGGGTTGCCGGAGCGAGCCTTCTTCTTCTTGTTGTTGTTCTTCGCGTTCTTACGAGCGCCACCAGCCGCAGCCGCCATACCGGGCATCTGCATACCACCGGGCATGCCGGGCATCTTGCCCGAAGCGAGCTTCTTCATCATCTTCTGAGCCTGAGCGAAACGCTCCATCAGCTGGTTCACCTCAGACACGGTCACACCCGCACCCTTAGCGATACGGGCACGACGAGAACCGTTAATGATGCGCGGAGCCACACGCTCGTGCGGGGTCATGGAGCGAACAATCGCCTCCACGCGGTCGATCTCGCGCTCGTCAAAAGCCTCAAGCTGCTGACGCATCTGAGCCGCACCGGGCATCATCATGAGCAGCTTCTTCATGGAGCCGAGCTTACGAATCTGCTGCATCTGAGCCAGGAAGTCCTCAAAAGTGAAGTCTTCCTGATCGATGAACTTCTTCGCCATGCGGTCGGCTTCTGCCTTATCCCACTGAGCTTCAGCCTGCTCAATCAGAGTCAGGATGTCACCCATATCCAGGATGCGGCTTGCCATACGGTCCGGGTGGAACTGCTCAAAGTCAGTGACGTTCTCACCGGTGGACGCGAACATAATCGGCTTGCCGGTCACCGAAGCCACCGACAGAGCCGCACCACCGCGGGCGTCACCATCAAGCTTAGACAGCACCACACCGGTGAAGTCCACACCCTCGTTGAAGGCGTTAGCGGTGTTCACGGCGTCCTGACCGATCATCGCATCGATGACGAACAGAACTTCGTGCGGTTCAATAGCGTCACGAATGTTACGTGCCTGCTGCATGAGCTCAGCGTCAACACCCAGACGACCCGCGGTATCGACAATCACCACGTCGTGCAGCTTAGCGCGAGCCTCAGCCACACCGTCACGTGCCACCTGCACGGGATCGCCGGTGGGTACGTCAAACTCGCTGGTCACACCGGGGTGCGGCGCGTACACGGGCACGCCCGCACGCTCACCAACGACCTTCAGCTGGGTCACCGCGTTGGGGCGCTGCAGGTCGGATGCAATCAGCATCGGGGTGTGGCCCTGACCCTTCAGCCAGTGAGCCAGCTTGCCCGCCAGGGTGGTCTTACCGGCACCCTGCAGACCCGCCAGCATGATGATGGTCGGGCCGCTCTTCGCCATGTTGATGCGGCGGGTCGAACCGCCGAGGATGCTCACCAGCTCCTCGTTCACGATCTTGACGATCTGCTGGGAGGGGTTCAGCGCCTCGGAAACTTCCGCACCGAGAGCGCGTTCCTTCACGTGGGCGGTAAATTCGCGGACCACGGGGACGGCGACGTCAGCGTCGAGCAGGGCGCGGCGGATTTCGCGGACGGTTGCATCAATGTCTGCCTCGGAGAGGCGGCCCTTGCCGCGCAGGTTCTTAAAAGTTGCCGTCAAGCGGTCGGAGAGAGAATTGAACACGAGCCGTGATCACTTTCTTAACGTTGAGGTGGCCCCCAGCCGCGAAGGCGAACGGGGATGGTTAGTCAGTCTTTAAGGATACAGGATGCGCGCTTTCTCCCCCGCCTCCGCTGTGGATAAGTGGCGCCGGTTCACCCTGAGCTCAGGATTTATGCCCAGGATTTACACTCAACGTCCCCTCCCGCACCCCTCAGCAAATGTGCGGCAGGTATCAGACTTACCCCCGTGTAGAGGCGCAACAGAAACCCTCAGCAGATGTTCCGCACCCCGCCTCAGCATGCTCAACACGTCAGATAGATTAGATTTTCTAGACAGCCTGGGTTAGAATTCTAAAGGTGTTACGCACAAATGCGTGATACGCCCGAGTGGCGGAATTGGCAGACGCGCCTGACTCAAAATCAGGTTCTTCGGAGTGTGGGTTCGAGTCCCACCTCGGGCACCAACGCAAAAGCGGCGGGAAAGATTCAAGCTTTCCCGCCGCTTTTCTGTATCCGCTTCTGTACCCCACCCGCACATCGGATGCGGCAACAATAAAGGCACAAGAAAGATAAAGACACAATAAAGCTAAAGACGTAAGAAACCGCCGCCCGGCCGTGAGAGTTCACGACCGGGCGGCGGTTCTATATACCTAGCGTGCAGGCTGAGGATTACCCTCAGCTACACATCGAAAAAGATTGGTGAGCGGCTTAGCGCTTGACCTCGTCCTCCTCGTAAGGACGCAGAGCCTCGCGCTCGCCCTCAGCACCGTGGACGCGGTGTACCTGAACCATGTTGGTGGTACCTGCGCGGCCTGCGGGAGCACCGGCAGCAACGACGACCAGGTCGCCAGCTTCTGCCAGACCGTTCTTCAGCAGGTACTCGTCCACGAAATGGAACAGACCTTCCTGATCGGTGATCATCTCAACCTGCTCAGCGTCAACACCCCACAGCATGGACAGGAAGGAGCGAACCTTCGAGCTGGTGGTGAACGCAACAATCGGGGTCTCGGGACGCAGACGTGCCAGACGACGTGCAGAGTCACCGGACTGGGTGAAAGTAACGATGAGCTTTGCGTCCAGCTGGTCAGCGATGTTCACTGCTGCGCGGGTGATTGCGCCACCGCGGGTGCGGGGCTTGCGGTCCAGCTCGGGCACGCGGTACAGGCCGCCCTTTTCGGTATCCTGAACGATTGCAGCCATAGCCTGCAGGGTCAGGATCGGGTACTTACCGACCGAGGTCTCACCGGAGAGCATCACAGCGTCTGCACCGTCGAGGATTGCGTTAGCGCAGTCAGAAACCTCTGCACGGGTGGGGACGGGGTTGTCGGTCATGGACTCGAGCACCTGGGTTGCCACGATGACGGGCTTTGCCCAGCGGCGTGCCATGTCGATAGCCTTCTTCTGGACGAGGGGAACCTCGGAGAAGGGCAGCTCAACACCGAGGTCACCACGAGCGACCATGATGCCGTCGAACTTGTCGATGATGTCCTGCAGGTTCTCAACTGCCTGGGGCTTCTCGATCTTGGCGATGACGGGTACGCGGATACCCTCTTCTTCCATGATCTTGTGGACGGGGTCAACGTCTGCACCGGTACGGACGAAGGAGAGTGCAATGATGTCTGCACCCATCTTCAGTGCGAAGCGCAGGTCGTTCGCGTCCTTCTCGGTCAGCGCGGGCAGGGAGACTGCTGCGCCGGGCAGGTTGATGCCCTTGTTGTTGGAGATGGGGCCACCGACGACCACGCGGGTGCGAACACGGGTGGGGGTTACCTCAATAGCTTCGAGGCGGATCTTACCGTCGTCGAGCAGGAGCTTGTCGCCGAGCTTTACGTCGCCGGGCAGACCCTTGTAGGTGGTGCCACAGATTTCTGCGGTACCTTCAACGTCTTCGGAAGTGATGGTGAAGTCTGCGCCGGGCTCAAGGTATTCCTTGCCGTTTGCGAAACGCTCGAGGCGAATCTTGGGGCCCTGCAGGTCGGCGAGGATAGCAACGTCCTTACCGAGCTTTGCAGACTCTTCACGGATGGTGTCATAGCGTGCCTGGTGCTCGGCGTGGTCACCGTGGCTCATGTTCAGACGGGCGACGTTCAGGCCAGCCTTGATTGCCTCGGAGATCTTCTCGGGGGACTCGATTGCCGGACCGATGGTTGCAACGATTTTTGCGCGCCTCATGTACCTAACCTTTGTGTGTTGTTTTGTGTGACCCCTGAGGGGTCACACTGATTTTCCGGGGAAGACTAACGTCAAATTCCCAATTATTCCCACGTGTTCTAACAAGTAACCACATGCCGGATGCGTGGGACTCTTTCTCAATTATAGGGGTTTTGCGCCCTCTTGGGTATGTTTCTCCCAGCTCTTTCCACCGAAGAACTTGTGTTTCACGTCGCATTTTATGCACCCCTTCCCCACCTACTGTTCACCTCACCCAAACCCACTTCACAGTCCCCGTGCCTCCATGTCGCCCAGAAAGTAAATTAGGGTGCTTTTCACCTATAGAAAATGGGCACTACGCAATATTTAGTCACACTCGAGAACCTTCGGGCGTGTTTCAAAAACATAGAGACACTCAGAGTGGGCTATGAGAAGATAGATAGGGCATCCAAGGGCTGGGCGATTTCACATTTTCGCGCGCCTAGCCTATATTGGAACCCATAATTAGTATTTGAAATGCGAAATATATCTGGAAGGTTCACAGATGACTACTCGCGTGCTGATTATCTTCGGCTCCACCTACGGCTACACCGAACAGTACGCCACCTGGCTGGCAGAAGATCTGCGTGCACTCCCACAGGCTCCCGAAGTTGAGACTGTCCCCGCCTCCAAGGTCACCCCCGAGCAGGCTGAGGCATTCGACGCTTTCGTCATTGCCGGTAGCGACTACGGTGGATTCCTCAACGGCGCACCGGCACTTCGCAAGAAGATCCTGCCGATCATTGCGCCCAAGAAGAACCGCACCGCGTTCTTCACCGTTTCCTTCACCGGTGAATACTCCAAGAAGCTGCTGGACAAGGCTGTCGCCAAGAGCTACACCCCCGAACTGACCGAAGGTCGCCCCGTCTACCACCTGCGTGGAGGCATCGACTTCGACAAGATTTCGCTGGCTCACAAGACCGCCCTGAAGG
Organism: Rothia sp. HMSC073B08; assembly: GCF_001812975.1. Classification (NCBI taxonomy): domain Bacteria; kingdom Bacillati; phylum Actinomycetota; class Actinomycetes; order Micrococcales; family Micrococcaceae; genus Rothia; species Rothia sp. HMSC073B08. The sequence goes on from NZ_KV811062.1 coordinate 144,908, forward strand.
GCCCGGTGCGCGCATGGCTCATGGCGAACCCGCACCCGAACGAAGGTATTCAGCAGATGCTCGAATGCTACAAGACCGGCAAGGCTGAGTACATCGACCGCGAGACCCTCAAGCCGCTGGTCGAGGACATCGCCAAGTTCCTCTAAGCCCTCGAAATTTTAAAAAATTCGAGGAAAAATAAACTTTCGCCTCTTCCCTCCCGATCTTTCAGCCGGACACCAGAACCTGAAAGAGCGGGCGGGAAGAGCCGAGAAAAACGTGCCAACAGGCACCATATACGTGGTCGATGACTCTTCATCTCTCCTGCATCGACCATGAAACTCCGGGTGCCGGTGCGAGGCCGCGCCAAATACAGTACCCGGAACATGAGGGGTGGGTCTTTGTGTGTGCGGCCCACCCCTTTCCTTATGCCCAAAAGCCGACTCAAAAGTCGCAAGAGGCACCGCCCGGCGCATCAGCACCCGACTGCATCCCGGCAACGTAGCTCTAGATGCTGCGGCCCACCCTGAACAACGAACCGACACAGCGACGCCCCAATACAGCAGTCCACAGAGTGAAATTCGCAACACCCCGGCGTGTCGCGTGCCTAAAATTTTGTCCCAAAAACTTGAGCCAATAAATGCACCAACAAGCCACAAAGTAAAACAGGCACCCCAAAGATTCTAGGTTACTGTGCACTCTGCGAAAGATATGCCGCCAGAATGACACCCCAAATCATTGCGCACATCGGTGCAGGTACCGTACGCTGTTAGCTGTGTCAGCCGCATGACATACCCGGCAGCCGACACACACATCACTTCAACTACCCCACATATTCACTCGTGTCAGAAGCCCCCACACAGGGCCACATCGACACATCCACCTCTCAAACACAGGCAAAATCTATGAAGAAACTCCAGACTGCCGCACGCTCCGCGGCAGCCCGCTCCATCATGGCGTCCGCAGGTGCGCTCTCCCTGGTCGCCGCATCCCTCACCTCCGTTCCCGCCGCATTCGCCGCCCCCAACGCGAGCGCAGCCGCAGAGGTCAACCCCAATGCCTCCTACGAGGAGCTCACCTACGCCCCCGCCCCGGATGCATCCCTGGTCGAACGCTCCAACCCCGCCATGGGTGCGGGCGAGCGCGAACGCCTGGGCACCGCCAACGCGCGAACCGGCGCCACCTCCCCCGCTTCTACCGCAACTCTGAGCGGTATTTCCGCGACCCAGAGCTCCGCGCAGGGTCTGGGAGCTGGTCGAGCTCCGGCAGCCGGTCAGGCACTGGCACAGGGCCGCTCCGCATGGACCCCCTCCGGCGGCACCCTCGGTATGGACGTCTCCTCGCACCAGCAGAACGTGGACTGGGCGAGCGCCTACGCCGCAGGTTCCCGCTTCGCCTACGTGAAGGCAACCGAGGGCACCTACTACACCAACCCCTACTTCGGTCAGCAGTACAACGGCTCGGCGCAGGTCGGCATGGTGCGCGGCGCCTACCACTTCGCAAACCCCCGCACCTCCTCGGGTGCCGATCAGGCACGCTACTTCGTGCAGAATGGTGGCGCGTGGACTGCCGACGGCCAGACCCTGCCCGGCCTGCTGGACATCGAGTTCAACCCCTACCCCGCCTACGGCAACACCTGCTTCAACATGACCCCGGCGCAGCTGACCGCCTGGACCCGCGACTTCGTGGACACTTACCGTTCGCTGACCGGTCGCGCCCCGATGGTGTACACCGCAACCTCCTGGTGGTCGCAGTGCGTGGGTTCGCAGCAGTTCGGCGCTCTGCCACTGCACCTGGCGAGCTACTCAACCGTGGTCGGTGCAATTCCGGCGGGTTGGAGCGGCTACGACATTTGGCAGTTCACCGATTCGGGCCCGTTCGTGGGTGACTCGAACTTCTTCCCCGGCACCGTGAACGATCTGAAGGTTCTGGCGAAGAACCCGAAGGCTGTGCACCGCAACTGGTCGAACGGCCAGGATCGCGTAGCGGAAGACCGTGCGGCAGAAGATCGCGCCGCTCAGGATTCTAACGTGGTGACCACCGCGACTGGCTCGATTGATATTCGCACCGGCATCGGTAACTTCTGGAATAAGAATCGTTCCTTCTACGGCAACCCGATTGGCACCGAGTACTCTCTGGGTCACGGCGTGTATGCGCAGAAGTTCACCAACGGCAAGACCATCTACTGGACGAACTCTCACGGTTCGCACTGGCTGGTCACCAACGGCGGCCTGGATTATAAGTTCCGCTCGGACGTGGCACGATTCCGCGGCCTGACCACCGACGAGGAAACCCGCTCCGACACCATCGCAGTCTCCTTCGCTAACGGTGAAGGCGCCTACTGGTCCAACGCGTACGGCACCCACATCATCAATGAGCGCGGCTCCATCTACGCGACCTGGCGTGCAGCTGGCATGAGGGGCGTGCCTACCACTGACGAGCAGAATCTGGGCAACGGCATCATCAAGCAGGAATTCACCGGCAGCACCACCTACGTGTGGTCCGCACAGACCGGCACCCACCGCCTGCACACCGGCGGCGCGTTCTACCACCGTTTCCTGCAGCACCGCGGCACCTGGGGTGCACCGGTGACCGATGAAACCGCCACCTCCACGGGTGCTCAGGTGCGATTCGCCTCCGGCAAGGTACTGCTCTGGTCGGATGCGTACGGTGCGTACGAGACCAACGGTAACGGCGCAATCTTCAAGCACTGGGAGAAGAATACCGCTCGCTACGGTGCGGCACGCGGCGACGAGTCCTACGCGAACGGCGTGTACTACATGGACTTTGAGCGTGGCACGATCCGCTGGACCGCGCGGCGCGGTATCTACTAAGAGCGTGGCATTTACTCAACGGCGCGGCAGCTAATAAACACTGCAACGCGCATATAAAAACGAGGGGCACCTGGCAGAGGTGCCCCTCGTTCTTTTGCTACAGGAAGCATCTTCTGAACAACACAAAAATCAAGATGCGTTCTGCAGCGGGTGGGTTACCGAGTGAGTAGAGAACCCGGCTATGTTACCCGTGCCGGCAGGTAAATTTATAGCGTGGCGGGCGAACCACCACGAAGTCATGCAGTGTCCTAAAAGCCCCGGATTAGTGTGGCGGACATAGTCCCCATTGACTATGTCCGTGGGGCCCACACTAATCGTTGGTGAGACCTCAATCCGAAGGTGTCTAGAGGGGCGCCTGGCCGGAATTAAGGACTCAACGGTGAATAACGGCACGGTACGAAGATGCTGAAATTCACCCGGGTATGGCGTTCTGGGAGAAGGAATCGATATCTAGGAGGGCCGAAACCTTCACACGTCATATCCCGTTACATCTAGGGTAGGTGCAGGGGCGTTCGAAACCTATCTCTTCGGCAAATATTACGCTTCAACCAGTGGTTGAATGTTTACAATACAAGTATGCATTTTGAGGCCTATAGATGTCAAACAAAATGCTATATTGAACTAATTTTGTGAAAATTTTGAGATATTCCCCGATATTTTCAAAAATAAATTCCCGCATATATTACGTTTAGGTGCCTAGTACTCACAGAGGTTTTCAGCTCCTCACGATAACGGCTCTCAAAACTCGGAACCCTAAAACGCCGCGTTAAAAACACTAAGGCGCACCCCGCGTCGTATGCACAGCAGAAAGAGTACCCCTACTCCCCCGCCACACGGGATGCGCCCTAGGCGCTATAACCATCGAAACTACCGGCAAGACCCCAGCCGAGTGAGACCTTGAAGCCCTACCGGGCGCCTCGACCCATCCGCTAGCTTAGAGGCTAGCGAAGTCCAGAACCATACGGCCGGTAATCTTACCCGCCGCCATTTCCTCGAAGACAGCCGGTGCCTCGTCAACCTCACGCAGCTGAACCACCGGAACCACGATGCCGTCAGCACCGAACTGGAATGCCTCCGCCAAATCCTGACGGGTACCCACCAGGGAGCCCACCACGCGGATGCCGTCCAGAATAATCTTCACAATGGACAGCTCCATCATCTCCGAGGGCAGACCAACAGCCACCACGGAACCGCCCGCACGAACCGACTCGACAGCCTGGTTGAACGCAACCTTCGATACCGCGGTCACCACAGCAGCGTGAGCGCCACCGCCGGTCAGCTCGCGAATACGAGCCGGAACATCCTCAACCTCACGGCCGTTGATGACGTGATCAGCACCGGTCTCACGAGCCAGAGCCAGCTTGTCGTCATTGATATCAACAGCGATAACCTTGGCGCCGAAAACCTTCTTAGCGTACTGAACAGCCAGGTTGCCCAGACCGCCAGCGCCGTAAGCAACCAGCCACTCACCGGGGCGAACCAGCGACTCCTTAATTGCCTTGTAGGTGGTCACACCAGCGCAGGTAATGGAGCTTGCCTGTGCCGGGTCAAGGCCCTCGGGAACCTTCACAGCGTAATCAGCGGTCACCAAGGTGTACTCACTCATGCCGCCATCAACCGAGTAGCCTGCGTTCTTCACCGAACGGCACAGGGTCTCACGGCCCGAGGTGCAGTACTCACAGTGGCCGCAGCCCTCGAAGAACCAAGCCACCGACACGCGGTCCCCTTCCTTCAGGGACTCAACGCCCTCACCGACCTTGACGACACGGCCGATGCCCTCGTGGCCCAGAATACGACCCGGAACCTCACCGAAATCACCGGAAGCCACGTGCAGGTCAGTGTGGCACACGCCCGAGTACTCAATCTTCACGAGCGCCTGGCCGTAACCGACAGCCGGAACGGGAACCTCACGGACAACAACCGAACCGTCAACCTTCTCAGGGACAACAACAGCCTTCATGGTTTCCTTGCACATGACCTAAACTCCTTAGTCATCGGTGGCCGCGCTCAAGCCGCAATCTGCAATCTGCGCTGTGCAACCTAGCGGGGTGAGCGCGCGTATTCTTTACATTTCCACCGTAAAATGATGAGCCGCCAATCTAAAGGACCTTCCCCGAATATGACAGAGGGGTTAGATAGAGGCGTTCTCACGAGCAAGGAGGAGCTTTCGATAAGGTCCATTCCGACCAATGCGCTAAACCGCCAAAGGTTGATATGACGCTATGACGAAACAACACAGAAGATGAGAATGCCTCCCAAACAAGCGGCTTGGGAGGCACTCAGAAAAAATTTAAATATTAAGTTTGAGGCGCATACCACCCTAAAGAAAGGGTTCAATCTGCACCTATACGATTCCTACAGGCTCACAGGAACTCTTAGCCGATGAGACTTAGCTGCCTAGAAGCAGAAAGCAACCTCAATATAACCAGCACCGCGCTCACCCGGACCATTCGGAGCATTCAACGCCCAACCCAGATCCATGATGCGCACCGTAGAATCCATGAACGTACCGCCGCCAGCGCCACCGCCAGCCAGCTGCACCGAACCCACCGCATAGCGGGCACGAGCCGAATCGTTATTCCACTTCTGCGACACCACACGAGCCGAAACGCTCAACGCAGCGCCGGAGCCGCCGCCGCCATAACCGGCGCCACCGCCTCCAGAAACCACCGACTGGTAGCCGTTAAACAGCTCACCAGCGTTCGACGGGCGGTTATCGGTACCCTCCGGAGTCTGATCCCACTGGTACGAATAGCTCGCCACACCATCGGCACCCTTCGCGCGGAAACCGCTCGCACCCGCCGCACCGGCAGTCGCAGTGCTCACCAGCTTCTGGGTGGAGGTGCTCGAAAAACCAATCACCGAACCGTCAACAGTCGGCGGGTTCAGCTTCTCACCGCCGGCACCGCCCACACCACCGGCGGCACCCGAACCCGGGTTCACCGTCAGAATCGGATTAGGCTGCGCCTCGTACGAGGTGAAACCAACAAAACCGGGCGAACCGTCGCCGTCACCCGAACCAGCGCCACCACCGGTGCTGAACTGGTGCTCGCCACCGGAGCTATCAAGCGAATAGTGCGCGGTCGGGCGCACAGCACCCGCATTCGCGGGGTTCGGCAGAACCGTCGCATACGACGCCAGAACGCCAGCACCGCCGCCGCCACCGGCAACAATCATCGGCACGCCATCCACCTCAATAGCGGACGAACCACCGCCGGACGCCGAATACAGCACAGCGCTCATGCCGCCGCGACCGGTCACACCGCCAGAAATGCGGGTCAAATCATTAATCGCAGAAACAACGTTCGCGGGAACCGGCGAAGAAGCCTTCGAGGAGCCGCCCACACCGTAGCCGTCGCCGCCCTCAGCAGGCTTCAGCTCACCATTACCGATACCACCCGAACCGGCAGTCAAAGTAATAGTCTGGCCGCCGCGCACAGCCATAGAACCCTCCACCATGGCACCGGAACCGGCATCAGCCACAGTGTAGTTCGTGCCGCCGGCACCGCCCACAGCGGTAAAACGCATACGCTTAGCGCCCGCAGGAACCGTCAGCACGGCAACCTTCTTCACGCCGTCACCGGCAGTGATCATCGTCGAATCCTCGTAAGGTCCGGTGCACTCGCCTTCCTCATCAGAAGCCGCATACGCCGGAATCACCGACGACGCCACAACAACCGGGGCAGCCCACGCCGCACCAGCCACCAGGCGGCGGCGAGACAGACCAGGGCGAGAAGAAGGAGAAACGGGGCGCAAAGAATCGCCGGCAGAAGAGCTCACGATAAAAATCCTGTACGTTGAGTGGGTGTTTCTAAACGCAGACGCGACGGGCGTTCAAAGAGCCTCATACTCCTTACGCGGAGCCTCATGCCCCTTACGCGGGCACCCGCCACACGCAATACCTCTATTATGCCTTCTCAACAGCCCAAATCCACGCAGGGCACCGGCACGTGCCACCATGAGAACATCCACCAGCAAGAAACAGACAGCAAGCACAAATAGCGGGCACAAAAAACCGCCGGACGGGGGGCGCTCCCCCGTCCGGCGGTTTTTCTATGAAATTTAGATAGAGCTAGAAGATGAAAGCTAGGAGCCCTTCGTCGAAGACTCCGAAGAGTCAGAATCCTCGGCGGGCTCTGCCTTCTCAGATGCCTTCTCTTCAGCGCCATCTGCAGGCTCATCTGCGGCAGGCTTCGGAGCAATCTCTGCAGGAGCCGGCTCAATACCCGCAGCAGCCTTCGCCACAGCACGACGACCAGCCACCACAAAACCAGCAGCACCCAGCAGAACCAGCAGCAGAGCAGTCCACACGTGAATACGAACGCCCCAGAGCATCTCCGAGGTATCAATACGCAAGAACATCTCAATGAAGAGGCGACCCACGCCGTAGTAGAACACGTACAGCCACAGGGTCTGACCCAGCTTCAGCACGCCCTTACGGCTCAGCCACAGCAACAACGCCACGCCCAGCAGGTTCCACAGCGACTCGTACAGGAACGTCGGATGGAACAGCGTGCCGGCCGGATACTGCGAGGGGAAATTACCGCTCGACGCGCTAATCTCCAGACCCCACGGCAGAGTCGTCGGCTTGCCGAACAGCTCCTGGTTGAACCAGTTACCCCAGCGGCCAAACGCCTGCGCCAGCAGAATACCCGGCGCTACCGCATCCGCAAAAGCCGGGAAATTCATGCCGTAGCGGCGACAACCATACCAGGCGCCCAACGCGCCAACCGACACGGCACCCATAATGCCGATGCCGCCCTCCCAAATCTTCAGGAAAGCCCACGGATCAGCAACATTCGGACCGAAATAGCTACCCGGGTCAGTAATCAGCACGTGGTAGGCGCGGGCACCAATAATGCCCGCCGGAATAGCCCACATCGCCACGTCAAAAACGCGCTCAGGGGTACCACCCGCCGCCTTCCAACGGCGAGAACCCAGCCACAAGCACACCGCCATACCCGCAAGAATACACAGGGCATAGAAATGCACACGGAACGGGCCCAGCTGCAGGTACGAAACGCTTGGAGAGGGAATCGAAGCCAGCACGTTAGCTACCGGCACGCTCGCCAGCGACAGCACATCAGACATTAGCCTTCACGCCCCGCCAGCTCACGGGTCAGCTTAGCCACCGCCTCAACACCGCCAGAAGCCAAAGCCTTCACCAGTGCGGTACCGACAATCACGCCGTCCGCATACTCGCCGATCTCCTCAACGTGGGCACGAGTCGAAACGCCCAGACCCACGCACGCACGAGGCGCACCGGCAGCCTTAATGTCCGCAACCAGGGTGCGAGCCGCCTCCGACACGGAGGTGCGGGCACCGGTCACGCCCATCACCGACACGGCGTACACGAAGCCGCTCGACGCCTTCGCAATAGTCGCCAGACGCTCCGGCGAAGAAGACAGAGCAGCCAAGAAAATACGGTCCAGACCGTACTCATCAGAAGCTTCAAACCACGACGACGCCTCATCAGGCACCAGGTCCGGGGTAATCATGCCCGCACCGCCGGCAGCCGCCAAATCACGCGCGAAATTCTTCACACCGTACGCCAGAACCGGGTTCCAGTACGTCATCACGACAACCACCGCGTCGGTCGCCTCGGTAATGCGGCGGACCGCCTCAAACAGCTGAGGAAGCTTGAAACCGTTCTCCAGCGCCACGCCGGTAGCCTTCTGAATCACCGGGCCATCCATGACCGGATCAGAATAAGGCACGCCCAGCTCAATAATGTCCGCGCCGTTATTGCCCAGAGCAATCGCCGCGTCAATCGACTCGTCCAGGGTCGGGAAGCCCACCGGCAGGTAGCCAATCAGCGCCGCACGGCCCTGCTTCTCGCACTCAGCCAAACGAGCCGCCAGAGGCGACTGCGCATTCGGAGCGGGGAAAGAACCATCCAGCACCGTAAAAGGTGCCGACTGAGAAATAGCGTCCTGGTAGCTCATTACTTAGCCTCACTTTCAGCCTGTGCGTTCTGTGTAGCGGATGCGGCAGCTTCCTTATTACCGGTCATCAGGGTCGAGGACGGAATCGCCTTACCCAGGCCGAACCACTTCAGTGCGGTCTCCATGTCCTTATCGCCGCGGCCCGACAGGCAGACAATCATCGTCTTCTCGCGTGCCGCCTCCGGATCCTCAGCAGCCCAACGTTGGCACACGCGCAACGCGCCCGCCAGAGCGTGTGAGGACTCAATCGCCGGGATAATACCCTCGGTGCGGCAGAGCAGACGCAGAGCGTCCATCGCCTCGGTATCAGTCACCGGCTCGTAGGTCACGCGACCAATATCGGACAGGTAGGAGTGCTCCGGACCCACACCCGGGTAATCCAGACCAGCAGAAATCGAATGGGACTCAATGGTCTGGCCGTCCTCATCCTGCATCAGGTAGGTCATCGCGCCGTGCAGCATGCCCGGGCGGCCCAGAGTAATGGTCGCCGCGTGGCGGCCGGTCTCCACGCCGTCGCCGCCAGCCTCAAAACCGTAAATCTCAACCGAAGAATCGTCCAAGAACGCGTGGAACAGACCAATCGCGTTCGAACCGCCACCCACGCAGGCAGCAATACCATCGGGCAGGCGGCCGGTCTCAGCCAGAATCTGCTCGCGCGCCTCCTCACCGATAGCGTCGTGGAAGAAACGCACCATCGCCGGGAACGGGTGCGCACCCGCAGCGGTACCCAGCAGGTAGTGGGTGTTCTCAACGTTCGAAACCCAGTCGCGCAGCGCCTCATTAATGGCGTCCTTGAGGGTGCGGGAACCGTTCTGAACCGCAATCACCTTCGCGCCCAGCAGCTGCATACGAGCCACGTTCAGCGACTGACGCTCAGTGTCTTCCTCGCCCATGTAGACCACGCACTCCATGCCGAAGAGCGCAGCCGCGGTCGCAGTCGCAACACCGTGCTGACCCGCACCGGTCTCAGCAATCAGACGGGTCTTACCCATACGCTTAGCCAGCAGAGCCTGACCAATCACGTTATTAATCTTGTGGCTACCCGTGTGGTTCAGGTCCTCACGCTTGAGGAACACACGCGCACCAGCATGCTCAGAGAACTTCGGAACCTCAGTCAGCAGCGACGGACGGTTCGAATACTCAGCAGAAAGACGCTGGAACTCAGCAATGAACTCGGGGTCGTTCTTCGCCTCGTTAAAGGTTGCCTCCAGCTCATCCATGGCGGCAATCAGCGACTCGGGCATCCACCGCCCGCCGTACTCACCAAAATAGGGGCCGGGGGCATTCTTCAACGACTCGCCGTTGAGGAAAGCATCTGCCAGGTTCTCGCTCATCACTATTCCTTCCCTGGATGGTTGCCGCCGGATGCGCACCGCGGGTAGGGCGGGGCATCAGGCCTGATCACAACGAAACACCACGCCAACCGCGAATAGGCGGGCGGTGTTCGCACATATCCCCCTATAGTACCCGGGTACAGGCGGTGACCTGTACCCCGGGGTGCACATGACCATTCCTAGGACATGTGACGTTCGCCGGGGTGGGTGTGCTCGCGGGTATGGGCGGCTCGCATGGGAAGGTTTAAACGCTGGGAAGAAGCGGCGAGGCAGGGGCGCTCGGCTGGGTCTGGCCGGGTCGGGCAGGGTCTGGCAAGCGCGGCGGGCTACAGCAGCTCGCGCAACTCCTCCATCTGCTGAGAAAGCACCGTCGACACACCACCGCGCATCGACACCCCGTACAGGGTCTCCGCAATCTGCATCGTGCGCTTCTGATGCGTCACCACAATCAGCTGCGAACGCTCCCCCAACTCACCAATCACCTGCAGCAGGCGCGACAGATTGCGGTCATCCAGCGCCGCCTCAACCTCATCGAGGGCGTAGAACGGCGACGGGCGAGACATATAAATCGCAATCAACAGCGCCAGCGAAGCAAGCGAACGCTCACCGCCAGACAGCAGCGACAGGCGCTTAACCTTCTTACCCGCCGGGCGTGCGTGAATCTCCACGCCCGAATTCAGCGGATCGGAGGGGTCGTCCAGCTCCAGGTGGCCCTCGCCTCCCGGGAACAGGGTTTCAAAGATGCGGCGGTAGTGGGTGTTGATGTCCTCCATCGCGGCGGTGAACACCTCCGCAATGTGGCTGCTGACCTCGTCCATGACCGTATTCAAGTCGCGGCGGGTCGCCTTCAAATCCTCAATCTGCTGGTTCAGGTAGGCGTGGCGTTCGGACAGCGCCTCGTACTCCTCCAGCGCCAGCGGGTTAATGGCGCCCAGCGCCTCCAATTCGGCGCGGGTTGCCTTGAGGCGAGCGCGCACGCTCTCGGTGGAAGCTTCGGTAGTCTCTGATGCCGTTTCGGCAGCAGCATTTTCGGGAGCGTCGTTTTCGGAGGCAGCATTTTCGGAAGCCTCATCTGCGGGCACGTCAACCGGCAGCTGCTCGGAGTACTCCTCCTCCAGCTGCTCCAGGGTCAAACCTGTCACCAGGCGGGCACGCTCAGCCAGCGCCTGCACACGCTCCTGCACGCGCGCCGCCTCCGTTTGGGTGCGCGCCAGCAGGGTCAGCGCCGCCGCGTGCGCCGCCTGCAAATCCTGCACCTCATCATTTGTGCTGGTCAGGCCCTCCTGGGCGTTCTTCAGGGCGCCGCTCAGCTCGTGCAGCTGCTGCTCACGCTCGCTCACCTGCTCGGCAAGCACCTCGCCCAGACGCTGGGCGCGGCGCTCAATCTTTGCCGCGGGAGCCTGCTCCCCCGTGCCCGCCAGGTAGGAATCCTCGCGGGTGCGCGCCGACTCGTAGACGGTGCGCGCTTCGGCTACGGATTCCTCCGCGGCGGTGAGGCGCTCGTTCAGTCGGGCACGCTCATTCTGAATGTTCTGCGCGGAGGCTTCCAGGGACTCCGCCTGGGCGCGGGCGCGGGCATGCTCGGCGCTCGCCACGCCCGCCGCCTTAGCTGCCTCACGTTCTGCTTCGACCGCCGCTTCTGCCGCGGTCTGAGCCTGCTGAACGGCCTGTTCGGCTTCATCTAGTTCGGCGCGGGTGCGGGTTACGACCTGGGCTGCGGCGCGGTATGCGGCGGCAAGTTCCAGGGGGCTGGCGCCCTCAGCCGGGTAGAGCAGACTGTAGCGGGTGTGCTCGGTGCCTGCGGGGTCAAAAATACGCCACATAGTGCGCTGACCTGCGAGGGTATTCTCTGCGAGCAGGTGCAGGGCTTGCTCTGCGGAGGCGGCATCCGACGCGAACAGTACGCCCGCCAGGCGCTCACCCAGCGCCGCGGTGACGCGCGCCAGGGCGTGCTCGTCGATACCGGCGAGCGCGGCGGCATCCTCGCTGAGCGGTTCAATCATCTCGGTGGCGGGGCGGATACCCAGCTCGCGCAGCTCGGCGGCGCAGGATTCGGGCAGGGTGGTTTCGGGCAGTTCTGTTGAAAGTTCCTTCGCGGCAGATTCGCTGCTTTCATCACCCCTATCACCGCGCAGCTGCGACACCTCGGCGCCCTCAACCGGCACGCTCAACGCCGCAGTCGCCAGCGAGGTCAGCGCAGCAGACGCCGCACGCGCATACTCGGGGTCAATCTGCACGGCATCCAGCACGCGCAGCAGGCTCGCGCCCTCGGTGGGAGCCTCCATGAGCTCGCCGGTCTCGGGGTCGAACACCGCCTCTGCAGATTCAGCGTCCAGTTCGGCGGGTGCTTCGCCCAGGCTCTGGCCCAGCGCCTCACGCAGGGTTGCGGCACGCTCAGCCGCCGCCGCGTAGGCGCGGGTCGCCTCCACCGCAGCGGCGCGGGCGGCATCCAGCCGGGCCTGCGCGCGGGCACGAGACTGCGCCGCTTCACCCGAGGCGCGCTCAGTCTGCGCCACCTCGGACGCTGCCTTCTCGACGTTCTTCAGCGCTGCATCGTAGCGCTCCTCAAAGCTGGCGTAGCTTTCCACCGCGCGCTCTGCCTCTTCGCGGCGTTCTTCCAGCAGTTCCAGAGCGCGTTCGTATCCGGCGCGGGCGGCGGCGGTCGCCTCGGTCAGTTCCACGCGGTAGGTGCGCACGCGCTCGGCGGCGATGGACTGCACGGTGCGCACGCGCGCAGCGGACTCGCGCAGGGTCGACACGGCCTTCTGGCAGGCGGTGACCTCGGCGTTCAGGCGGTTCTGCTCCTGCTGATGCTTCGCGGACGCTGTACGTGCCGCCTCCAGTTGTTCTTTCAGGGTTTCGGCGCGGCGGGTACCTTCCGCCTCGGAGGCGAGCGCCTGCGCCTGCTCAGCCTGCAGAACACCCAGCTGACGAGCCAAAAGAACCGCCTCCAGCTGGCGGATGCGCGCCTGTAGCTGGCGTGCAGTCGCGGCGGATTCTGCCTGCTCGCTCAGCGGCTGCAGCTGCGAATCCAGCTCGGCAACCAGGTCGCTCAGGCGGGTAACGTTCGATGCCACAGACTCCAGCTTGCGGCTGGTCTTCTCCTGGCGGCGGCGGTACTTGACCACGCCTGCCGCCTGCTCGATCATGTCGCGGCGCTGCTGCGCGGTGGCGTGCAGGACCGCATCCAGCTGACCCTGGCCGACGAGCACGTGCATCTGCTGGCCCAGACCCGCCTCCGAGAGCAGGTCCTGAATGTCGGCAAGGCGCGCCGGGGAGCCGTTAATCTCGTACTCGCTGCCGCCGGAGCGGAACATGGTGCGCGAAATCTGCACCCGATCAGCGGGAATGCTGAGGGTGCCATCAGAATTATCGAAAGTCAGGGTGACTTTGGCGCGGCCCAGGGGTGCACGCTGGGCGCCGTCACCCGAACCAACCTCGCCGGAGCCCGCGAAGATAACGTCCTTCATGCTGCCGCCGCGCAGGCTCTTAGCGCCCTGCTCACCCATAACCCAGGCGAGCGCATCCAGCACATTGGACTTGCCGGAGCCATTCGGTCCGACCACCGCATTAATGCCGGGGGTGAACTCAAAAGTGGTGGCGGAGGCGAAAGACTTGAACCCGCGCAGGGTCAGCGACATCAGGTGCACAAGGGGCCTTTCTGCAGAAGAACTGGTGTGTGCCGGGCACAGTCTGTGGTGCGTGGCGGCATCCCTCTAGTGTACGCGGTGCGGCGGGCGGGCGGCGTGAACGTGCACGGGGTGAAGAGGGTTCAAAGTTCCTCATTCTGCATCATCTTACGCGCGGGGTGAACGGGCGCGTTCATATTGGGTCTACGGATACGGGTTCGCCCGGTCGGTGCGGTAGATTGGAATGAGCATCACGAATTCTGCGGGGCCGCTGTTCGCATCCCCGCGTTTTTCTATGTATCCCACTGACTTCTATTTTCAAGGGCCACACCATTGATGAATGCATCCGCCGATAAGGTCGGCACGAACTCTGACATTCGCCACGCTAATGCAGCTCTGCTGTCTATTACCCATGAGCTGCCTCCGGAGGTCGTCACGAGCGACTACTTCGATGAGCAGCTGGCCCAAACCTATAAGCGTCTGCGCATGCCGAAGGGCCTGCTGGAGCGTCTAGCCGGTATTAGCACTCGCCGCGGCTGGGCTGAGGGCCAGACCTTCGAGGACGGCGTTGTTGCCGCAGCCGAGAAGGCTATCGAGCAGGCGGGTATTGACCGTTCCCAGATTGGCCTGCTGATTAACGCTTCGGTAACTCGCGATAACTTTGAGCCCGCCGTTTCGGTGGGTGTGCACGACCGCCTGGAACTACCGCGTCACGCCCTGAACTTCGATATTACGAATGCCTGCCTGGGCTTTGTGAACGCGATGACTGTCGCCTCCACCATGATTGATGCGGGCGCTATCGACTACGCCCTGATTGTCGCTGGCGAGGACCCCTCCCCGTGGCACCGTACCGCGGTGCGCATCCTGAACAACCCCGATTCGACCCGCGAGGATGTGCTGGCTCAGTTCGCGACCCTGACCCTCGGTTCGGGTGCGGCGGCGGCTGTGATTGGTCGCGCTGACCGTCACCCGGAGGGTCACCGCATTATCGGTTCGGTGTCCCGCGCGGGCACTGAGCACCGTAATCTGTGCATCGGTGGCGAGGCGGATCAGGGTATGAACACTGACGCCGAGGGCCTGCTCAAGCACGGTCTGGAGCTGGTGGCGCAGGCGTGGGAGCAGGCGCATCAGGACGGCTGGGAGTGGAACGACATGACCTCCTACGTGACCCATCAGATTTCTAACGCCCACACGAACGCCATTATTGAGGCGGTCGGCATTAAGCGTGAGCGTATCCCCCTGACTTTCCCGAAGTGGGGCAATGTGGCTGCGGCGGCTCTGCCGATGACTCTCGCCGAGTGCGCGCCGACCTACACGGAGGGCGACCGTATTCTGTGCATGGGTGTGGGTTCTGGCCTGAACACTGCCCTGCTTGAGATTCAGTGGTAACCCGTTAGCTATTTGCGCTAGACATTCACCGATTCGATCCGGAAGGATTCCCAGCATGCGCCATTTGAACTTCCCTAAGGCTCAGCCCCCGTATAACCCGGAGGAATGGGCGGGCGTGAACCCGCGCTACTCCCACCTTCTGGAGGTGCCCACCTCCGCCCCCATTGAGCAGCGGGCGCAGCAGGCTGGCGCGCGCCGCTGGCACTACCTGGATAACCTTCCGGTGCTGGTCGAACAGGGTTTGGAGCCGATTGGCACGATCCTGTGCGTGCACGGTAACCCGACCTGGTCGTACCTGTGGCGTACCGTGCTGGATGCGGGCGTGAATGAGCGCGCCCCGTGGCGTGTGGTTGCGGTTGATCAGATTGATATGGGTTATTCGGAGCGCACCCACCTGGATTTGGAGGGTGAGCGCCGCACCCTGACCGACCGTATCGCTGACCTGGGTGATTTCACGAAGGCGCTCGGTCTGGATGAGACCGATAAGCCGCTCGTGACCCTCGCCCATGACTGGGGTGGGCTGGTGTCCTTTGGTTGGGCGTTGGAGCATCGTGAGATTCTTTCGGGCGTGATGCTGACGAACACCGCGGTCTACCATGACGGCATTGAGAATATCCCTGCCGCCCTGCGCCTGGCGTTGGGTGTGCACGAATGGGGTACTCACGATTCGACCGCGTTTATTGATGTGACCCTGGGTCTGGCTCAGAATGAAGGCCGCCTGCCCGCACCGGGTTCTGCCGGTGCCGGGGCGCTTGATGGTGCCCTGCCGCAGCCGGTGGGTCAGCAGCCCAAGCGCCTGTACCCGAGCCCTCTGAACGAGGCGATTTACCGCACCTACCGTGCGCCGTACGCTCATTCAGCGTGGCGTGAGGGTGTGCGTAATTTTGTGGGCGATATTCCGACCGGCACCGATATTCCTTCTTATACGCCGATGCAGCGTATTGCCGAGCAGATCCGTGGCCTGGACGTGCCCGCCTTCTTCCAGTGGGGTACGAAGGACCCGGTGTTCCAGCGCCGCTACCTGTTCGACCTGATGGAGCGCATGCCGCAGGCGAAGGTGCACCGCTACGAGAAGGCCTCGCACCTGGTCATTGAGGATTACGATATTGCCTCCCCCATGATTTCGTGGCTTGCGCAGACTTTCGGCACGCTGGAGGACGGCATGCTGGTTCCGGCGCGTAATGCGGAGGCGGAGCATCGTGCCGCCCGCGCGCGCCGCCACGGTCTTACTGCCGGCGAGGGCGCTACCGCTGAGGGCGCTGTTCCCGCGGCGTTCCGCCCCATGCTCGCAGCCCTCACCGAACGCGCCAATGACGCCTCCACCGCCGTGGTGGACATGGACCCCAAGGGCGACGGCACCACCGTGAGCATGACCCTGACCTGGGCTGAGCTGAACCAGCAGGTCAACGCCGCCGCGACCCGCCTGCACGCCCTGGGTGTGCGTCCGGGCGACCGCGTGAATCTGATGGTGCCTCCGGGTGCCCGCCTGACCACCCTGATTTACGCCTGCATGAAGCTGGGCGCTGTCATTGTTGTGGCTGATACCGGTCTGGGTATTCCGGGTCTGACTCGCGCGTTGAAGGGCGCTAACCCGAGCTTCCTGGTGGGTATTCCCGCCGCGCTCAGTGCCGCCCGTACCCTGCTGTGGCCGGGTGTGCGTATTTCTGTGGAGCCGCTGGGTTCGGTGCAGGAGAAGCTGTTGGGCGTTGCCGGTTCGGTGTTTACCGCGCCCGCCGCTGACGGTACTCCGGGTGCGCCGGTGCCCACCCCGACCGTGGTGGAGTTCCCCTCCCCCGTGCCGGATGCTGATGCGGCGGTGCTGTACACCTCCGGTTCGACCGGCCCGGCTAAGGGTGTGGTGTACACGCAGCGTCAGCTGGCGGGTATGCGCGATGCCATTGCGAATACGTACGGTTTTGCGCCCGGTAGCGGCCTGGTGGCTGGCTTCGCGCCGTTTGCGCTGTTGGGTCCGGCGCTGGGTGCTACCAGCGTGACCCCGACGATGGATGTGACCCGCCCGAAGACTCTGACGGCTTCGGCATTGGCGTCGGCTGCGGCAGCTATTGATGCGTCGGTCGTGTTTGCTTCCCCCGCCGCCCTGGTGAATGTGGTGGCGACCGCCGACGAGCTGAGCGGCGAGCAGCGTGCGGCGTTGGCCAAGGTTCAGACTGTGCTGAGCGCTGGCGCGCCGATTCCCGTGCCGCTGCTGGAGGCGCTCTCCGCCCTGGTGCCGAACGCATCCCTGCACACCCCGTACGGCATGACCGAGGGTCTGCCGGTGACCGATGTGTCTTTCGAGATGATTCGCCAGGCGATTGCTGAGGGCACCCCGAATGCTGCCGGTGAGGTGCTTGACCCGTTCGCCCGTGACGGCGTGTGCGTTGGTTTCGCGGTGTACGGTGCGGCGGTGGCTATTGCGCCGCTGTTGCAGGACGGTTCGGTGGCGGATGAGCTGACCCATGAGCCGGGTGTGACCGGTGAGATTCTAGTGTCGGCGCCGCACGTGAAGGACCGCTACGACACCCTGTGGGTGACTGAGGAGCAGTCCATCAGCACTCCGGGTTGGCATCATACCGGTGACGTCGGGCACCTGGATGCTTCGGGTCGCCTGTGGGTTGAGGGTCGCCTCGCGCACGTGCTACTGACTTCGCAGGGCGTGCTGACCCCGGTTGCGGCTGAGCAGTCCGCCGAGTCCCTGCCCGAGGTGCGCCGCGCCGCCCTGGTCGCGGTGGGCCCCGCCGGTACTGCCGCCCCGGTGCTGGTCATTGAGGCGTCCGCGAATACTGCCGCTCTGGAGGCGCGCCAGTCGGCATCGGGCCTCAAGCGTGCCCTGCTCGATCGCGTGCCCGGCGCTCGCCGCTTCCCCATTGCGGAGGGCGTGGCGCCTTTCGAGCTCTCGCAGCTGGTGCGCCAGAAGGTTGCCGAGGATACCGGCGTGGAGCTTGCCGCGGTGCTGGTGGTGCACGAGCATCCGACAGATATTCGCCATAATTCGAAGATTGACCGCCCCGCCCTGGGTGAGTGGGCGTCGAAGGTCCTTGCGGGGGCGTAAGCGCCTGCCGGATCCCTAAGTCTAAGGAGTATGATGTCCCCTCATTCTTCGCGTGAGTCCTCTTCCCATGAGCCCTCACCCCGCCTGTCGACTGCGCATGCGGTGACTTCCCCGACGGCTCGGTTCCGCAAGCCTGCGCAGCCGCTGGCGGCACGCTACACCGACCCCGCCCCGCGTTCGCTGCGCCCGGTTGAGGAGCCCGATTTCGCGCCGCGTATTGGCGAGCGCATCCTCTTTACCGGCGCGAGCGGCCTGCTGGGTCGTGAGAGCGTGCTGGCGTTGCTGCGTGCCGGTTATGATGTGCGCGTTTTTCAGCGTGGTGATTCGGGTATTGCGGCGCTTCTGCCCGATTCGATTCGCCCGCGTTTTGAGCAGGTGCGCGGCGATATTACGAACGCGCAGGCTGTGGATCTGGCGATGACCGGCGTGAACGGCGTGGTGCATGCTGCGGCGAAGGTTTCGGTTAGCGGCGAGTGGGCTGACTATGAGCGCATCAACATTGAGGGCACCCGCACCCTGTTGCAGGCGGCGCTGAACCATTCGGTGGGTTCGTTCCTGTACATTTCGTCGCCGTCGGTGGCTCATGCCGGCGCGGCGATTGTGGGTGACGGTGCCGGAGTGGCGTCCCCGGAGCATGCGCGCGGTAACTATGCGCGTTCGAAGGCTGCCGCTGAGCTTCTTGCCCTGGAGGCGAACGGCACTGCCCTGCCCGGTGGCGGGGTTTTGCGCGTGGGTGCGTTGCGTCCTCACCTGATGTGGGGTCCGGGCGATACCCAGCTGGTCGAGCGTATTCTGGAGCGTTCCGCCGCGGGCCGTCTGCCGCTGCTCTCTGGCGGTACGGGTCTGATTGATACGCTCTACATTGATAACGCCGCGGACGCCGTGGTGCGCGGCTATCAGCGCCTCGACGCTTTTGCGGGCCGGGCGCTGGTGGTGACGAACGGCCAACCGCGCACTATCGCTGAGCTACTGGGTGGTTTCTGTGAGGCGGTGGGCGTTCCCGCCCCGCGTTTCTCGGTTCCGGCGAAGGTTGCGGCCCTGGCGGGTAAGGTCATTGAGCGCGTCTGGGAGCGTCTGCCGAAGAACGTGACCGCCGGTGATGAGCCGCCGATGACGGAGTTCCTCGCCGAGCAGCTGTCGACCGCGCACTGGTTTGATCAGCGCCGCACCCGCGAGCTTCTGCAGTGGGAGCCCGCCGTGTCGATTGAGGAAGGCTACGAGCGTCTGGGCTTGTTCTACGGGGACAGGTACAGCCGCTAGGTGCAGGCGATAGGTACAGCCGCCAGTTGCTTCTTGTTAGGGTGGTTTTCGGGTTGACTCCCCGGCCCCCGGTTTATACAACTGAGGTTTATACAAATGACGGCGTAGCTACATCCCCCGTACGGGAGGAACGTAGCTACGCCGTCATTCGCATATCTAGCGTGAGCTTGTGCCTGTCGTAAGCCTTTACCTGTCGTAAGCTTCTACCTAGCGTGAGCCTTTATCTAGCGAGAACGCGGCGCCCGCTGGCAGTGCGGGCAACGGTAGGACGAGCGGTTCTGGAAGGGCTCACGCACTATCAGGGAGGTGCGGCCCGCCTCCGCGCAACGGTGGCAAGGCTCCCCGGCACGCCCGTAGGCGTTCAGCGAGCGCTCAAAGTAGCCCGACTCGCCCAGCACGTTCACGTACAGGGCATCGAAGCTCGTGCCGCCCGCCGCCAGGGACTCGCGCAGCACCTGCGTGACCGCCTCCAGCAGTTCGCGGGTTTGGGCGGCGCTGAGGGTGCGTGCGGGCTTCGCGTAGTGTAGCCGCGCACGCCACAGCGCCTCGTCGGCGTAGATATTGCCCACGCCGGAGATGACCGACTGGTCCAGCAGCACCTTCTTAATGCCGCTGGAGGTGCGCAGGAACTTGCGGCGCACCGCCGCGGGGTCGAAGAATTCGTCCAGCGGGTCGCGGGCAATGTGCTTGACCGCCTCCGGTACTAGAAAACGCTCAGGTACTTCACCCGGCGCTGCTTCATCCGCCGCTGCTTCATCCGCCGCTGCTTCATTCACTGCAACTGCCGCGGGTACGTCCGGCACCAGCCGGCTAAGGAACATGCCGCCGAAGATGCGCTGGTCCACGAAGAGCAACCGCTGCCCGGTGTTTGCCCGGTTGACGCTCGCCACACCGCCGGTAGCTCCCGTGTCACCGGTAGCTCCCGCCGGTCCTAGCTCGAGCGCCACGCGCAGGTGCCGCGGCTGCTCGTCAAAGGCCGCGCGAGCCTCCGCATCATTACCCGAGTCACTGCCCGGCTCATCGCGCACGAGCAGCTGACCGCTCATGCCCAGATGCACCACGAGCGCCTCGTCGGCAAGCGTGCCATCCGACTCGCTCAGGGTCAGCCACAGGTATTTGCCGCGGCGGTATGCACCGCGCAACGTCCTGCCGGTGAGTGCCGCCTCAAAGTGGGCGGGACCGGGCAGGTGCCTGCGCAGCGAACGGGCATCGACCACGCGCACCGCCTGCACGGGCCGACCCAACGAATGGTCGGCGATGCCCGCGCGAACGGTTTCCACCTCGGGCAGTTCGGGCATGGTTCCCTCCAATCAGCGGGGCTGCAGAATCAAGAGCCCACAGAGCTAACAGACCTGCAGGATGCTTGAATGAGCCTAAACCAGAACGCGGTACGCCTGCTCAGCGGCAAGGCGCTCCGCCTCCTTCTTACTCGGACCCACACCGGTACCGGCCTGCTGGTTCGCCACAATAGCGACCGCAGTGTACACGCGCGCGTGGTCGGGGCCCTCGCCGGTGACCTCGTAGCGCACGTCTCCCCAGCCGCGGGCGGTGGCGAGGTTCAGCAGCTCAGTCTTCCAGTCGCGTCCAGAGTTCAGGACCTTCTCATCGTCGAGCAGCGGGGCAATCAGGCGCAGCACCAGGTCACGAGCCGCCTCGCGACCGCACTCCAGGTAGGTCAGGCCAAAAATCGCTTCCATGGTGTCGGCAAGGATCGAGTCCTTATCGGCGCCGCCGGTGTGAATCTCGCCCTTACCGAGCAGGATGTACCTGCCCAGATCCAGGTCGCGTGCCACCTTCGCCAACACCACCGTAGACACCACCACGTGGTGCAGCTTCACGAGCTCACCCTCGGGCAGGTCGGGGTAGCGTCGGTACACTTCTTCAGCGATCGCCAGGGAAAGCACCGAATCGCCCAGGAACTCCAGGCGCTCGTTATGCTCCACTCCGGGATTCTCGAAGGCGTAGGAGCGGTGGGTTAGGGATAGCAAAAACGTCTCGGCGTCGATATCGACTCCGAGACGTTTACGCAACTCCCTAGTATCAACACTAGGAAATTCAGTCATAAGGATTCACCGCTTCTTAGGCGTCTGCAACCTTACGGCCCTTGTACTCCAGGAACAGGGCGTTGCCTGCAGCGTCGGTTACAACCTTTGCCTGGTGGGGCAGGCTGTAGGTCACGCGACCGTTTTCAACGGTCTTAACCAGCTGGGGCACGGATGCCTTCCACTGGGAACGGCGTGCGCGGGTGTTAGCGCGGGACATCTTGCGCTTGGGAACAGCCACAGCTATCTCACAATCTCTAGTAACAACAATTTAGTTTTCGGTATCTGCACCGAGCAGGCCCTGCAGGGCCGACCAGCGCGGATCCAACACCTCGTGATGATGCCCGGGGTCATCCTCCAGGCGCGCACCGCAATCGGCGCACAGACCCTGGCAGGTGTCCCTACAAACAGGCTGGAACGGCAGTTGAAGGATTACTGCGTCCCGCAGAGCCGGTTCAAGGTCGATGGAATCATCCTCAACGGCGTACTGCTCATCTACTTCGTCTTCGGGGCCGCCAGCCGGGGCCTTCTCAAAGACGAAAAGCTCTTGAATATTGGCCGACATCTCGTAATCAATCGGATCCAAGCAGAGGCTACACTCGCCGTGTACATCCACAACGACGGAGCCGGTAACTAGGATACCATCAACAACAGACTCCATACGAATATCGAGGTCAATATCCGAACCCTCTTCCACGCCGATGAGCGTGTTACCCAGGTCTGCCGGTGCGGGCAGGACCTCAGCGAGAGTTTCCATGGTGCCGGGGCGGTGAATCAGGTTAGTAACCGATACCACCAGCGGCGATGCGTCTGCACGTGAAATGGCGTTTCTCCTTACGAAATGTATAAACCAAAGTCCCATTTTAGGGGTCATTCGCACCGTTAATCAAGATTAAGCGCCTTTTAAATCTCTTTAAGTGGCGCTCACCTCTTAAATATTCCCTTAAGGAGGCGCCGCGCGGCATTTAATCGGCCGGTCGGGGCTACTACTGGGGGACTTAAGTGCCCGGTCGGCGGTGCGAGTTATTCTGCCGGGGCCCTGCCGGTGGGCGTGTCGGATGGGTGCGCACAAGGTGGTGTGCGCCTGGGTTGATGAAGCGTTTTTCTAGGCGTTTTTCAGGGCGCGGGCGACCGCCTCCGGCACGAAGGGAGTCACATCACCACCCAGCGACGCCACCTCACGAATAATCGTGGACGATACCGCACCGTAGCGGTCCTCACCCGCCAAGAACACCGTCTCAACCTGCGCCAGGTGGCGGTTCATGCTCGCCATCGGAGCCTCATAACTGTAGTCCGTCGCCGAACGCAGACCCTTCACCAGCACCTTCGCGCCACGCTCCGCCGCATACTCGGCAAGCAGCACGCCCGGCGGAATCGGCTCCACGCTCACACCCTCAATGCCGAGCTCCTGCAGAGACTCACGCACCAGCTGCACGCGCTCCTCCAGGGAGAAACGGTACTTCTTGGAGCTATTGTGCGCCACGCCCACGATCACCTCGTCAAAGAGCTGAGCGGCGCGGGCAATGATTTCCAGGTGGCCGTGGTGCACGGGGTCAAAAGATCCGGGGCAGAGGGCAATCATGGCGGTCCCTTCACGAATAAATATCAGACGTTGGAATGAGTAGATGCGGGTGAATTTAGGATGCGGGTTAGTGGCATGCGGACGAGCGCAGGCTGAGGTAGCAAGATCGGGCGGTGAGATGCGGCGGCAATCTTAGGCGGCGAGCTCTTCAGCGTCTTCGCCGGGCTCAAGGTTCGTGCCGGGCTCGTCGCCCGCCTGCTCCTCCACCTCGTCAGGCTCCACATAGTAGAGAACCGTCTCGCCGTGCTGACGGGTCGAAAAACAGTACAGGCCCTCGCCCCACACCGGCTCGGGGTCGCGCGAAGAACGCTCCACCACGACCACGGCACCCTCGGCAAGCTTGGGGGTGAGCGCCTCCAGCAGCTCACTGACCTGCTCATTCGGCATGGCGTAGGGCGGGTCAACAAACACCAGATCCCACGGCCCGGAGGCGGACTTCACGTAGGTCAGCGCCTGAGACTGCTGCACGCGCGCCGCAGAACCGGTAGCACCAGAAGAACCGGTGCGGCCCATCGCCTTCTCCACCGCGGCAACGTTCTTGCGAATCACCGCAACAGCCTTCGGGTACGTATCCAGCAGAGTCACGGAGGCGGCACCGCGTGAGAGTGCCTCGCAGCCCAGCGCACCCGAGCCACCAAAGGCGTCCAGCACGCGGGCGCCACGAATAATGTCGTAGCTCTCCAGCTTGGAGAAGAGGGATTCCTTCACCCGGTCGGTGGTGGGGCGAGTATTATCCCCCGGAACCGAGGCAAGGCGAACGCCTCCGGCGGCACCGGAAATAATACGGCTCATAGGTCTCTCCTCTTACACTAGTGCGGTGTGTTGACGTCACGGTTTCAGCGAGTGGTGGGCAAGACAGATTGGTGGGTGGGGCTGGCAGGGCGTTCTTCCCCGTGGGCGCTTATCCCCTGCCGAGGAACGCCTCACGGTCAGCGTCCAGGGCACGGTCAATCGTACGCGCCAAAGACGGATGCTTAGCCAGCGTCGGGTCCTTCTCCACCACCGAGCGGGCATCCTCACGGGCACGCTCAATAATGTCGGCATCGGCGAGCGCCCGCAAAAACCGCAGGGTGCTCTTCGAGCCCGATTGTGCAGCACCCAGAATATCACCCTCGCGGCGCTGAGCCAGGTCGATGCGGGAAAGCTCAAAGCCGTCCGTGGTGGAGGCAACCGCATCCAGGCGCTCGCGGGACACGCCGCCCTCCTCCTGGCGGGTGACCAGCAGGCAGGTGCCCGCGTAGCCGCCGCGACCCACACGACCGCGCAGCTGGTGCAGACCCGAGATGCCGAAGCGGTCGGCGTCCATGATGATCATGAGCGTGGCGTTCGGGACGTTCACGCCCACCTCAATGACGGTGGTGCTGATGAGCAGGTCAATCTCACCGCGCTCGAAAGCGGTCATGACGGCGGTCTTCTCCGCCGGGTCCATGCGGCCGTGCAGGGTGCCGATACGCACGCCGACGAGGGCGTCCTCAGCGCTCAGGTAGGAGTACATTGAGGCGACCGAGGTCAGCTGAACCTTGCCGTCACTACTCGCGCTACCGCCCTGACCGAAATAACCTTGAGCAGAGTTGCCCGCGCCCGCACCGTTTAGGCTGGATGCCCCAAAGAACGCGGCACCCTCCTCCAGGCTGTCGCCGTCCTCCCCGATTTTGGGCACGACAACATACACCTGGTGGCCCGCATCGATTTCTTCGCGGGCGCGCCTCCACAGCCGGGACGCCCAGGCGGGCTTCTCGGCGAGGGGCACCACGTGCGTTGAGATTTTCTGTCGGCCCGCGGGCAGGGTGTCGAGCACGGATACGTCCAGGTCACCGAACACGGTCATGGCAACGGTACGCGGAATGGGCGTTGCAGTCATGACCAGGCGGTGCGGCAGGGCGCCGTTGGTACCGCGCAGGCCGTCGCGCTGCTCCACGCCGAAACGGTGCTGCTCGTCCACGACGACCAGACCCAAATCGTGGAAGCTTACCTCGTCGGAAAGCAGGGCGTGGGTGCCAATCACGATCTGGGCGGTGCCGTCGGCAAGCTCCTGCAGTACCTTGCGCTTGGCGCGGGTACCCATGGAGGCGGTCAGCAGGCGCACACGCACACGGCAGGGTTCCTCCCCGCTCCCCGCGGGGATTCCCTCGGCAGAGCCCTCAGAAGAATCGTCAGCGTCAGAGTCTTCGGGCGCCACCATATCCCCCAGGATGTCCAGCACCGAACGCAAATGCTGCTCGGCGAGCACCTCGGTCGGGGCGAGCATCGCGGACTGGCCGCCCGCATCGGCAACCTGCAGCATGGCGCGCAGAGCCACCACGGTCTTACCGGAACCCACATCACCTTGCAGCAGGCGGTTCATGGGCGATTCACTCGACAGATCGGAGGCAATTTCAGCGCCCACCTTCTGCTGCCCTTCGGTCAGCTCGTAGGGCAGAATCTGAAGCAGCCGATCGGCGAGGCCGCCCTCCACGGCGGGGCGCGGCTGAGTCAGGTGCGCGGCACGCACCGAATGCAGGCGGGCGAGCGCGCTCTGCAGCACGAACGCCTCGCGGTAACGCATCTGCGCCTGCGCGGCACGCCAAGTGTCCTCAGAGTCGGGGGTGTGCAGGGCGCGGTACGTCCACTCCAGCGAGGGCACCTTGCGGGCGCGACGAATCGTGTAGGGTACCGGGTCTTCAAGTTCTTTGAGCGGTACCTTTTCGAGCAGCTGCGCCATGTAGCCGCTAATGCGGTCGGTGGGCAGCTTCACGGGGGCGCGGTAGACGGGCACGGGGGCGGTGGCTGCGTCGGTAACGTCCGCGCCGGAGGCGTCCTTCGAGAGCAGGGCGTAGTGCGGGTTGGTGAGGGTGTATTCGCCGCGGTAGATACCGACCCTGCCGGAGAACATCATGGTTTCACCCTCGCGGATTTCGCGGGCGGCGGTCCAGGCGTTGAAGAAGGAAAGCTTCATCTGCGAGCCAATAAGCGCACCGGGGTTCGTCATGCTGGGCGCGGGCACGCCAAAGAGGCCTCCCTGCGCGAAACTGTCCTGCGCGAACGAATCTTGGCCGTAGCTGTCTGCGTAGCCGCTGTAGGAGGCGGGCTGCGCTCCCCTGCCCTGTGCCGGGTTCTGAGCAGCTGGGTTCTGAGCTACGGGAATCTGGGCAGCTGGGTTTTGCGTGGAGTTAGCGAGCGCGTTAATGCGCGGGTTGTGCATCCCGGTTGCTTGCCAGTTCTGCGCGGGCGCAGCGGAGGAACCGGGGCGGTTGGCGCGCCCGGGCACCACGGATACGGGACCGCCAGCCCCGAAGCCAGCAACACCAAAACCGGCGGGTGTATCCTGCCCGGTGGCGTCTGCGAGTCGGTCGGTGATGGTCACTTCCGTGATTTTGCCGCGGCGTGCCGCCATGGTTCGGGTGCTCACGTGCACCACGCGGGCAATAATGGTCACGTCCTGGCCTTCGACGAGTTCGGCGAAGGAGCTGAGCTCGCCGCGCGGCAGGTATTTGCGCGGGAAGTACTCGAGCATTTCCCCGACGGTGTGCAGGTCAAGGTGCGCGGAGATTGCCTTGGCGCTGGGTGCGGGCAGGTACTTTTTGAGCGGCGCATTTTCGATGCGGTCTTCGGAGGCGTAGCGCGCCAGGGCACGGCTTTTAGCCTCCGCGGCAGCTGATGCGGGCTTCTCAGCGGCAGCCTTCTCAGGAGTTGCCTTCTTCGCGGAAGCTTTCTGGGCGGGAGCTTTCTTCGGCGTAGTTTTTTGCGCAGGCGTTGCCTTCTTGGAGGGGGTTTTCGGCGTAGCAGTTTTCGATGCCGGGGTTTTAGATGCCGCGGCTTTGGAAGCGGGAGCTTTCTCTGCGGGCGCAGTCTTCTTCGCTACAGCCTTTTTGGGTGCAGGCTTTTCAGCTTCTACCTCGGGCACGCTCTTCTTCGGCGCAGGCTTCTGCTCGATTCCTTCGCTTGCTTTCGTCACCTTCTGCGGGCGCGCCGAAGTAGCCCGCGCGGGATTTTCGTTCTCCTGCGGGCTCGGTTCGTTCTGAGCAGGTTCCTTCTGAACAGTCTTCTTCTGGACAGGTGCTTTCTGGGCGGGTGCCCTGCGGGTTGTCTTCTTCCGTGCGGGCTCCTCCGGCTGAGCCGCCTGCCGTGCCGCCAACGCAATATCGACCAGCTCGTAGAGAGCATCGTCGGTCATGGTGTGCGCGGCGGGACCCAGCGAATGCTTGAGGGCCTTGAGCGCCTTACGGTAGGGTGCGCTGGCGCGCTGTGCCGCGCGTTCGCTCAGTTCGGCGCGGCTCACCTCGCCGCGGGCGTAGGCGGCAAGATCGCGCACGGTCAGCTCGGCGGTGGTGCGGAGCTGCTCATCGCTCAGTAGCGGCGCATCCTTTTTCCGCTGCCGAGCTCGGGTCGCAGAACCGGCACGGGTAGGCTCCACAACCGTTGGATCTACGGGCTCAGAATCTACGGGCTCACCCTGCACTGCCTCAGCTTTCGCGGGTTTAGTATTTGTCGGCATAGTTTTGGCGGGTGCAGGCTCAGGAAGCCCCAAGTCCAGGGCTTCCTGCTGCGGATTTACGGAACGTCGGGCGGGGCTCATGCGCCGCCCTCCACACCGCACGCGTGGTCGGCGTGACGACCATCCGCCAGGGAGGAAATACGCTCATCCGACCACTGACCGTAGCCCATAATCAGCTCGCGGGCGGGGTCAATTTCGGGAACATGCACGTGCAGCGCCCAGAGTCCAGCCGCCATGTCCAGGGGCGTGATGAGCAGGCTGTCGCCCATGGCTTCAAGTTCGGGGCGCAACTGCGCCAGGGCGAGGGGCTCACAGGTCAGCGTACCCATAAGCTCCCAGCCGCTCTGCTCCGCGTGTTCTGCGTGCTCGGCAGGTTCAGCGCCCGCCTGTTCAGAACCCACTCGTGCCGCAGAACCGGCTACAGAATTCACACCGGTAGAGGGTGCACGCAGCATGGATTCCACCTGCGCCTCATGCAGGGTCGCACCCTCCCAACGCGGGTTGGAGTGCACCACGGCAAGGTAGAAGCCGAGCGCGCCGGCATCCACGAAACCGGCAAGCTCGGGTGAGGGCGGAAACTGCGCGGTACGTTCCAGGGCGGCACGCATCAGCGCACGTCGACGCTCTTTCAGCACCTCGTCAGCAGCTTCTGCGTCCTGCGATGCTTCATAGTGTGCGTCCAGGCGGGCGAGCTCCACCATGACCGACAGCATCGTGGAGGGCACCATCTGCTCCCCCACGCTGGCGCGAATACGCTCAGCCGCGAACGCCATCGCGCGCGCCTCCGCGTGGGCGTACTCCAGCTTCACTTCGCGGTGCTTCGGCAGGGAACCGCCAGCCAGCACACGCTCGTAGTCTGCTTCCAGGGTGCGCACGAGCGGCAGCTCATCGCCTGCGTCACCGAGCTCCCGAGCAAGGTTTCCGGGCAGGAACCAGTAGCTGCGCACCGCCTCCAGCGCCCAGGCGCAAAGCAGGGTCCCGGAGTTGCCGCGTGCCGCACGGGATGCGCGCATAATCGCGTGCTCGTAGATTCCGCCCAGCTGAATCCACAGGTGGGCAAGGGTTTCTTCTTCGGAGGTACCCGCCGCCTCGGGCACGCACGTGCCCTCCCCGCCGGGATTTTCGCCAGCGGGAAGAACCTCGCTGGGCAGAACCTGCTCCATGCCCCGCTCAAACTCTTCGGTCAGGGTCAGCAGGGTGTGGGCGATATTGGAGCCGGTGTCCTTATCGGGCACGGGGAACCCGTTGAGTTCGTTGAGCGCCTCGCGGTAGCGTTCGATGGTGGTGCGGGCGGCGGTGGACCACGCTACGCCGAAGCGGTAGGCGCGCACGCAGGCGCGGCGGTAAATCTCGCGCTCTTCGGTGCGCTGGTTCTGTTCTGCGTTCACGCTACCCTCCTCGTCGGTTTCGTCAGTTTCGCGTGGTTCTCGGCTAGTTCCCGACTGATTTCCCGGTTAGTTCCCGACTGATTTCTCAGTGCCCGCGGCACGGGCGGAATCCAGCCTATTTCGTACTTCTATTCTAGGTAATTTCGGTTAAATGTACGGTATTGCCCGTCGTCTATCCCGCGGGATGAAAGCCCGGACTAAACTTACAAACTGCACGCACCTCACGGCACTCGGCAACACTCGGCGGAGCTCCTACGCGGAAGCCCCGTAGTGTTCCCAGCCCATGCCGTCCAGGGATCGGCCGTCCATGACGACCGCCGCGCCGGTCACCGCATTGTGGCGGCGCTCGGCACCGTAGAGCTCGGCGCTCAGACCTCGCTCCGGGGCGTCCGCCACGCAGGTGCCCAGGGGCACGAACTCTTCAGGCACCTCACCGGGGAAGGTCGCCAGCAGGCCGTGGTCCTCTCCGCCAACCAGCACGAAGGTGCGCGCCAGGGATGCGGGGCTCTCCCCCGCCTCGTTGCGCTCACCAATCGCCAGCAGCAGGCGCGCCAACGGTAGCAGCGGCTCGGCGAACGCATCCACGGCGGCACGGTCGAGGCGCATCTGCACCCCGGAGGCGGCGGCAACTCGTCCGGCGTCCTTGACGAGTCCGTCAGAAAGATCCAGCATGGAGCTTGCCTTATGCTGGCGCGCCACCTCACCGGCGGGGATGGGGCTGACCGGGTGGTGCTGTGATTCGACGGCGCGCTCGCAGACCGCAATCATGTGCGCGGCATCTTCGGGGGTGAGGGTGCGGACGAGCTCGATAAGCCCCTCGGGAAGAGCGCCAGCAGGAAGAGCACCAGTACCTTCAGCTTGCTTCTCAACATGCTTCTTTTCCCACGCCTGTCCCACCGCATCCAGCGCCGCTTCGACTTCCTGGCCTGCGGCGATGGCACGCAGCAGTGCCGTGGCGGGCAGGGAGAGCGGGTTGAGCAGCAGGCGCAGACCGGCATCGGACCAGGCGGTACACCCCGCCAGGGCGATAGTGTCGCCGGGGCGTGCACCGGAGCGCAGCACGGCGCGATCCGTGTAGCCGAGGGCGGTGACGGTCACCGACATTTCGGTGGAGTCGCCAATATCGCCGCCGCCAATCACACATTCGGTGGCTCCGCAGGCGTTGATTCCGTCCACAATGCCGTGGGCGAAGCCGTCAATCCAGCCGTAAGGAGTGCTACCGGGCAGGCTCAAGGAGATGAAGAGGCTCACCGGGCGCGCACCCATGGCGGCAACGTCGGCAAGGTTCTGGGTCGCGGCTTTGCGCCCCACATCGTAGCCGCTACTGCGGGCGGGTTCCAGAATGAACTCACCGGCCTCACCCGCCCGTGCAATACCGCCGGGCCAGAGGTTCATGAAGTCCTGGTCCTCGACGAGAGTGTCGGTGGTGACCACGGTACGCTGACCGGGCGCGGGCGCGGCGAGGACGGCACAGTCGTCACCGGGGCCCACCTCGAGGGGTTCGATGCGCCCCGTCTGGCGTGCCGCAGCGGCAACCTGCTCGTTGTGGGCGTTGATAATCGGCATGAAAGCGCGCAGAACGCGGGACTCCCCCAGCTTTGAGAGAGGTGTCTCTCGCATGGGGTTGTCCCGCGTTTCGCTAAAAGTCTGAGGATTCACATCCTCTATTATCGCGTATTCTTACGCGTTATGTTTGCCTTATGCTCCGCGGCTGAAGTAGCGGATTGCCAGAGCAATCAGCACCAGACCGATGAGTGAGAAGAGGATCAGCGGTGCAATGCCGGAAAGTCCGGAATCGTCCGCGTCCGCGTTCTTCACGGCCTGCTCCTGGGCGGCGTTTGCGCCGTCAGCCTTTGCCACGCTCTTTGCGGAGCGGCTGGCACTAGCCGAGGTGGAGGAGCTAGGCGATTTCGAAGCCGATACCGAGCTTGAGGAGCTCGAGGGGCTTACCTCGCGGGAGTGGTCCTCGTCGGTCTTATTGCGCGAGAGGTATCCAGCAACCCAGTCAGCCGCACCCGGAATGGAGTCATTCGAGCCGTTATTAGCTGCGATTCGTCCGAGGGTGGTGCCACCAGAACGCAACGGATCGTCATCCTCGCCATCAAGCCTGTCGCTCGGTGCCTTGCTCGGTGAAGAGCTCGAAGATCCCGAAGAGGAACTTGAGGCTTCAGAGGAGTTGCCCGGTCGCGGAAGCTCAATGGAGATGATGACATCTTCCCCAGAGACTTCCTGACGATTGCCGGGGACGGTCACCGGGTTGTTCGCCGGAGGAATCGGAGCAACAGGTTCGGTCTCGATCGGGGTAACCGATTTGGAGTCCGAGCTGTCCTTGTTATCCTCTACCGGAGCTACCGGAATCACGGGGATGACCGCGTCCTTGGTCGGCTCGTTAGTCGGCTCCTGCTTAGCTTCCTTGGAGGGCTCCTGAGTCGGATCCTGAACCGGGGCCGGAACAACTGGAACCTGAGAGGGCTCCGGGTTCGGCTCGGGAGTTACATCCTTGGTTGGTTCAGGAGCGGGCTCCGGATTCGGTTCCGGAGCGGGGTCCTGGGTTGGCTCCGGGGTCGGTTCGGGAGTTACGTCCTTCGTCGGCTCGGGAGTAGGTTCAGGAGTGGGCTCCGGATTCGGTTCCGGTGTGGGGTCCTGAGTAGGCTCGGGAGTAGGTTCAGGGGTAGGTTCCGGAGTCGGATCCTGAGTGGGCTCCGGGGTCGGCTCGGGAGTTACGTCCTTCGTCGGCTCGGGAGTAGGTTCAGGGGTGGGCTCTACCGTAGGCTCAGGAGTTGCATCCTTGGTGGGTTCCGCGGTGGGCTCCACAGTAGGCGCAACGGTCGGCTCCGGAGTGGGAGCAACAGTAGGTTCTGCCGTCGGCTGGACCGTAGGCTCCGCAGTCGGAGCTACAGTCGGCTCAGCCGTCGGAGTTGCGGTAGGAGCAACACTCGGTTCGGCACTTGCGCTAGGAGCTACGGTCGGCGTAGCGGTAGGTTCAGCGGTCGCATCCTTAGAGGGCTCTACGCTAGGACTCGCCGTAGCACTCGGGTTTGCAGTCGCACTAGCAGAAGCGGTGGGCTCGGCAGTAGGCTGCGCGGTAGCGTTCGGGGTAGGAGTCGCATCCGGGCTGGGCGTAGCACTTGCGGAAGGCTCGGCACTAGCAGTGGGCTGAGCGCTCGAAGAAGCGCTAGGCTGAGCGATGGGCTCTGCCTGCGCATTGTCAGTCTTATTGTCCCCCTGAGCGGTGGGCCATGCGCTCACGGTTGCGAGCGTGGGTACTGCCGTCTGAGAGGAAGATGCCGCGTTCGCGGTGGGGTCCAGGGTTAGGCTTGCGGTGCCGACAGGGTTGGGCGGAACCTGAGACGCAGCCTCCTGCACATCTTGAGCAAATGAGGCTACGTAGGGGCTTCCGGAAGCAACCAGTGCTGTCGCCAGACTCGCAGAGACCACCTTACGGTTTCGTTTTCCCAAAGGTTGTCCTTGACTTTCTGATACGTTGTGAGTGAATAGATACCCAATCGCTAGGGCAGATTGGATATACCTTCATCTATTCTACCGAATCGGCTTTTTCTTCATTACTCATTTTAGCGCTTTCATACCAATCTTTGAGCTTCAAGATGTGCAACGACCATCAACAACATCTTTTCATTACCTAGAAGCATCATTTCATGCACTTGTGAGCAGAATTACGTTTTGCCTTATCAATACCACTTTAAAACTTGCACTCCACCGTCCAAGCGACCCCGAGGCGAATGTAAGTGATTTTTCTCATGAGTGAAAAACGAGCGATTCTCATAAGCTTTTGGGGCTCAATACGTACCAATTACCCTTCCCACAAAGGCATTAACTTGCCCACCGCGCAAAAAGCGCCCCGGCGCGAATCCCTCAAGAATCCGCACCGAGGCGCCTTACAACAGGGGCTACTCCCCCGCCGTTACGTATTCAATTGCTAAGCGCAGTCAAAACGACGGTGCGCCCAAGAACTAGCGCTACCTCAAGAACTAGCGCAGACCCAGGGGGCGTTCCATCGCCAGGGTCAGCAGCTCGCTAATCAGGTCGGTGTAGGAAATACCGGTGCTCTCCCACATGGTCTTGTACATCGAAATCGGGGTGAAGCCGGGCATGGTGTTCACCTCGTTGATGACCAGGCGGCCATCCTCAGTGTAGAAGAAGTCCGCACGAGACAGACCCTCGCCATCCAGCGCCAGGAACGCCTTCACAGCCAGCTCGCGCAGGCGATCCTGCACATCCTGCGGCAGGTTCGCCGGGCACACGGTCACAGCGGAAGACTCAGAAACGTACTTCGCCTCAAAGTCGTAGAAGCCGTGGTCCTGATCCACAACCTCGATCTCGCCGGGGTAGGATGCGCGGGGCATCTCGCCGTGGTGGCCATCGAGCACAGCGCACTCGATTTCGCGGCCCACAATACCCGCCTCAATGATGATCTTCGGGTCGTGGCGGCGTGCCTCTTCAATCGCGGGCACGAGCTCTTCTACCGAATCCACCTTGGTAATACCGAAGGAAGAACCTGCGCGGGTCGGCTTCACGAACAGGGGGAAGCCCAGCTTCAGCACGCGCTCCAGAATCTGCTCGCGGTCCTCGTGCTCCCACTGGCGGTTGGTGACAACCTCGTAGGGGCCGACCTCCAGGCCAGCGGATTCGAAAGCAACCTTCATGAAGTGCTTATCCATACCCACAGCGGATGCAGTCACACCGCAACCCACATAGTGCAGGTCAGCCATTTCCAGCAGACCCTGCACGGTGCCGTCCTCACCGAAGGGGCCGTGCAGCAGCGGGAACACAACGTCCACCGGTGCAGTGCGGGTAACGTTACCCTCAGCATCCACCAGGGTCAGGCGGGAATCGCCGGCGCCCATCGGCAGGAACACCTGCTGGGTACCCTCGGGGAACTCTGCGGTACCGCGTGTGCCAGCAGTCAGCTCGGCAAGCTGCTGCTCATCGGTCAGGTACCAGCGGCCGTCACGGGTAATACCGATAGTGATGACGTCGTAGGCGGTGCGGTCAATAGCGCCCAGAACGCCGGCAGCGGTAATGAGCGAAATCGGGTGCTCGGAGGAGCGGCCACCGCACAGCAGGGCGACGGTCTTCTTCTCGGTCATATATTTCTCCTAGTCAATGTTCCCCTACCCTTAGGTCCGGAAGGTGGAACGGCAATGCGTCAATAATCCTAACGCACGAATACCGTCGCGGTCACTGATGCGTTTCTCACGCACCGGTTTTCCGCAACGGTATCCGTCCTTGGATGTTTACATTCAATCTTCTAGTATGTCCTGGCACATAACCCGAATCAAGGGGTGCCAGCACACCAGAAAGCTTCAAAATCTAGTGGCCCTCATGCTTGAGGCGGCGACCCAGCAACTGAGGCGCCAACTCCTCAATGCCAATACGGCCCGAAAGCACAGCCACCACAGCCTCAACAATGGGCATCTCCACGCCGTGACGACGAGCCAACTCAGCCACCACCGGCGCCGACTTAATCGACTCAGCGGTCTGGCTCATATGCTCGTGCAGGCGGTCAGGGGTAACACCCTGAGCCAGCAGGCGGCCCGCCGTGTGGTTACGAGACAGCGGCGAAGAGCAGGTCGCGATCAAGTCGCCCATACCGGCAAGACCGCTCATCGTCGCAGCCTCACCGCCCAACGCCACCGCCAGGCGGGTAATCTCCGCCAGACCGCGCGTCATAATGGACGCCTTCGAGTTATCGCCATAATTGCGGCCTTCGCAAATACCCACGCAAAGGGCAATCACGTTCTTCACCAGGCCACCAATTTCAGTACCCACCACATCCGTGTTGGTGTACGGGCGGAAGTAACCGCACGCAATCGCGTGAGCAACAGCCTCAGCCACCGGCAGGGTACGAGCCGCAACCACGGAGGCGGTAGGCTCCTCCCCCATGATTTCCTTCGCCAGGTTCGGGCCCGACAGCACGCACACGCGGTGCGGAATATGGCCAATCGCGCGCAGATCAGCACCGCGCAGAGCCATGGATTCTTCCAGTTCCTCGGTAATGACCTGCGACATGCGCAGACCCGTACCGGTCTCCAAACCCTTCGCCAAAGACACCAGCATGGCGTTCGGCTCAATATAGCGGGCGAAGCTCTGCAACTGCGAACGCAGAACCTGCGCGGGCAGGGCAAGAACCACAATATCCGCACCGGCAAGCGCCGCGGGGGCATCCGCCGTGAAGTGCATGTTATCCGGCAGCTTCATTCCCGGAAAATAGCGGGCATTCTCGCGGGTGCGCTCGCATTCAGCCATCACCTGCTCATCACGACCGATGAGGGTCACGCGGGTGTCATCGCCGCGCTCGCGGGCAGCGTCCGCCGCGATCTTAGCGAAAGCGGTGCCCCAGCTACCGGCACCGAGCACCGCAATAGACTGTACGGTTGCCGGAGGGGTAAATTCAGGGCTTGCTGCGGGGGTGCGTCCAAAGAAGGTCACGAAAACACCTGCCTCTCTTCCTTGCGAGGTTATTGTGCGAGTCCCTGACAGGCGCCTCAGCAAATAGCCGCGGCTTCTGTCAGGGCCTCTACGATTTTCCCAGCTGGGATGCTACTTTTCGTCCGGTTCGCCGAGCGCACCACCAACCGGACCCGAAGGGGTACCGGGGGCTTCACGACGCTTCGTGCGGGGGTTCCAACGACCCTCAGGAGCCTTCTCGCCGCGGATCTTCTCCAGCTCGGCGGTAATAGCGTCCAGCATGGCGTCGGTGACCACGCCCAGTTCGGTGCGGGTGTGCTTAGCCTCGGGGCTGGCATCCTCAACGAGGGAGGCGATATCCAGCGCTTTGCCAACCTTCACGCGAACGGTCTTGCGCGGGAACAGCGAAATCTTACGCTTCTCCTTGATGCGGCCGTCCTCGCCAGCCTCATCCACATAACCGAGAATCTGCTCGTCACCCCAGTGCGCCACCGGGTAGACGGGTGCACCAGTCGCAAGAGCCAGACGAGCCGCACCGGTACGCGCCTGCATGGGCCACAGCTGCGGATCGTGGGTGGTGGTGCCCTCCGGGAAAATCACGACGGCACCGCCAGCCTCAACAATCTTGCGGGCAGTAATCAGGGACTTACGCGCATCCACCGAACCACGAACCACAGGAATATGCGCGAGCTTGCGCATAATGTAGCCGAGCACGGGAGCACGGAACAGCGAATCCTTCGCCAAGAAGCGCGGCAGGGCGCCCTCAACGAAAGCAGGGAAAGCCACGGTCACCGGGTCAAGCTCGGTGGTGTGGTTAGCCACGATAATGTACCCGCCGCTGGAAGGCAGATTCTCGCGGCCGGTAATCTCAACGCGCGCGATGAGCTTGTACAGCCCGCGTGCGGCGTTACCGAGCACCTTGTACAGAGCGTCACCGTAAGCGGTGGGCTCAATCTCCGGCAGCGCTTGCTTTCCCTGCTGTCCGCTCATTAACCCTGAACCTCAACTTCCTCGGGCTCAACAACGACGATTGCTGCATCGGGCTTGGGAGCCTTCGACGCCTTGCGTGCCAGCACCTCAAAGTTGGCACCCAGGCCCTTGAGCTTCTCCTCGAAGTTCTCGTAGCCGCGAGCAATCAGCTCAACACCGCTCACGTGAGAGGTGCCCTTAGCGGCCAGAGCAGCAATGATGTGGGAGAAGCCGCCGCGCAGATCCGGAACCTCAATATCAGCGCCGGTCAGCGGGGTGGGGCCAGAAATAATAGCGGAGTGGCCGTAACCCTTACCCTCAAAACGGCAGGGTGCGCCGCCCACGCAATCGCGCATAACAACGATATCTGCGCCCATCTGCTTCAGGGCGTTGGTGAAGCCGAAACGCTCCTCGTACACGGTCTCGTGCACGATGGACGCGCCCTTAGCCTGGGTCAGCGCCACGACGAGGGGCTGCTGCCAGTCGGTCATGAAGCCGGGGTGCACGTTGGTCTCAAAAACGATGGGCTTCAGCTCAGCACCGGGGGTGCGCTGAGCCGGGTGGGTGAAGCGAATACCATCAGCGGTCACCTCGTACAGGCCGCCCATCTTACGGAACTGGTTTAGGAACGCAGTCATGTCCTTCTGAGCTGCGCCGCGCACGAAAATGTCGCCGCCGGTAGCCAGCGCTGCAGAAGCCCAAGAAGCGGACTCGTTACGGTCGGGCAGGGACGCGTGATCGTAGCCGGTCAGCTCGTCCACGCCCTCAATGACGATGGTGCGGTCCTCGTTAATGAAGATGATTGCGCCCATCTTCTGCAGAACAGCGATTAGGTCAATAATCTCAGGCTCAATCGCTGCGTTGCGCAGGATGGTCTTACCCTTAGCGCGCACACCGGTGAGCAGAACCTGCTCGGTAGCACCCACGGAGGGGTAGTTCAGCACAATCTCTGCACCCTTCAGACCCTCTTCGGGAACGATCAGGGTGGTGCCGGTTTCGTCGTCCTTCTCAACGACTGCGCCAAACTTGCGCAGTGCAGACATGTGGTAGTCGATGGGGCGGTCACCGATCTTGCAACCACCCAGGTTGGGGATGCGTGCGGTACCGAGGGTGTGCAGCAGCGGGCCCACCATCAGAATCGGGATGCGGGAATTACCACCGAAGAGCTGAATCTCCTCTGCGTTCTTTGCGGCGGTGGTTGCATCCTGTGCGGGGTTGAGGGTCAGAACACCAGCTTCGCGGTCGTAGTCGACCTTTGCACCGTGCAGCTCCACGAGGGTGGTAACGATTTCGACATCGCTCAGGTCGGGAACGTTACGCAGGGTCGAGGGGGTCGAACCGTGCAGTGCTGCGACCATCGCCTTGGGCACCAGGTTCTTGGCGCCTCGAACGTGAACCTCACCAACGAGCGGAGTGCCACCTTCAATGCGAAGCTTGCTGATGTTCTCAGTCATTAAAAATCCTTTGTGGAGTCGGCTGGTTTAGGCCGAACTTTAACAGTGTGCCGATGCGCCGCGTTCTGTCGTGCCGCGCCCCTGCCGGTAGCAGGGCGAAACGGGCGCATATATTCATCATTATTCTAAGCCCTGCGTAAAGGTGCTCCAAACACTGAAGAGCCTTTGGAACTCGTGACTGAGATTTTGCTCTGTTGTGTATGTGAAAAACCGCTCTGACCCCTCCTCAGAATCAGAGCTGGAAAAGACAAAAAGATACACAAATATTCACACTAATGCAAATATTTTCTGGTTCTTCGCCAAAATTTGACGTTAGTTTCTTCTTTTTGACGCACAAATTTGAACTTGAGAGCAACCTCGCCCCTACAATAACGTGCACACTCGTGCCCGCTGAGCGGTGCCTCCACTCTCAAGGAGAAACCCACCAGCTCTCAACTGCGGCATCGGCGCCGGCATTGCCGTCACTCCATGCAGTACGGAGCCTCACGGCAGGGAACGGGCGTACATTCACTGCATACAACCTTGCGATAACGCCCAACTAAAACGGTTCG
The DNA here is from genome assembly GCF_001812975.1 of Rothia sp. HMSC073B08. Lineage (NCBI taxonomy): Bacteria > Bacillati > Actinomycetota > Actinomycetes > Micrococcales > Micrococcaceae > Rothia > Rothia sp. HMSC073B08. Next base: position 183,219 of record NZ_KV811062.1, read on the forward strand.
GCTTCCTGCTTCACTTCAACTTCAAAAATTCACTTCAACATCACCGTAAATATTCGAAAGTCAACCGAAAACCACGGCGTATCGCAACCAACCACAGGTCACTTCGCGGCTGCATCCGTGAACTACCGGAGGACCCCAAATATGACACATCACAACACTGCATCACGCATTTCGCGCCGTCGCCTCGTACAGGGCGCGGCATGGAGCGCCCCCGTTATCCTCGCCAGCGCAACCGTCCCCGCATGGGCGGCAAGCGGCGAGCCCACCTGCTCCCCCGCCCTCACCCTCAAGCCGACTGTAACCGGCTACGACGACAAGGCAGGCGCATACACCGAATGGCTCGTCCCTGAAGGCGTTGGACGAGTACGCTTCGACCTCGTGGGAGGTGCCGGCGGTGCCGCAACCTCCTTCACTCCCCAATACCTGACCGATGTCACGAACGCGGCCCTGGCTGGCGGCGGTGCCGGTGCACAGCTCAGCGGCGTTCTGGCGGTTAAGTCCGGCGACATCCTGCGCGTCTGGGCGGGTAACGGCGGCGTCGGCTCTGCATCCGGCGCGGAGCCCGCACTCGGCGGCGAAGGCTACGCGGCAGGCGGCGACTCCACCGGCTCCAGCAAAGCAACCGGTAGCGCGCAGGTAGTGGGCACTGATAGCGGCTACGTGTACGGCGCGTCCGGCGGCGGTTCCTCCGCGGTCGAACTCGTTCGCGACGGCGCAGTCACCATTGTTGCTGTCGCAGGTGCCGGTGGTGGCGGCGCACAGCTCGGCACCCTCACCACCCACCAGGGCGTCTTCGATACTCAGCCCAAGGACCAGCTGAACCCGGCACTGCGCGTAGCGCTGGACGGCCGTGACGCATCCACCACCGCAGGCGGTAGCGCAGGCGGCGACCTGGGCACCGACAACACCGGTCAGGGTGGCATGCTCATGGCAAGCCCCTACCAGGAGTTCAAGCCCCTCGACGAGGACGACAAGACCCTCGACATGCGCTTCATGGTCACCGGCGGTACCGCTGGCCGCTCCGGCGTGGCGGGTACCCTCGGTGAGGCGCTGGTCGGCGTTCTCGACGAGAATAACGAGCTGAAGCTCATGCCCATGTCCGACCCATGGTTCGAAACCTACGACTTCCCTCGCTACTACATGTACGAGGGTGACTCCGTGGTCGAGGGCGAGAAGGGCACCGGCGGCGCCGACGCAACCGGCTCCTACCGCGGCAAGGGCGGTTCAGGCGCCCTGCTCTCCCGCACTCACGGCAAGCTTTCTCTCACTTCCGTAGCATCCGGCGGAGGCGCTGGCTACGGCGGCGGCGGCGCAGGCCTGAACATCTGGACCATCGGTGCGTACCGCGAGAGCGTTTTCGGCCGCCAGGTACAGTTCGAGAACGAGGGCAACATCTACTCGCTCAGCTCCCTGAGCAGTGGCGGTGGCGCAGGCGGCAGCTACATTAACCACGAAGTGGTTTCTGACTTCGCACTTGCCACCGCGCAGAACGCGAACCCGACCGCGGGCGTGCGCTCCCCCGGTTCGGCTGCACTGTACAGCTGCACCGAGAACGCAACCCTGAACACCCCCATCACTGAGGGCGCGCTCTAGATAGTCAATAAATGTGCCTCCCCGGAAGTTCCGGGGAGGCACATTCATATGTGTGCCAGGTTTTTGGGTACAGAAAAGCTCGAAGGCGGCAACTGTTTCAGTCGCCGCCTTCGAGCTTTATATCTCTAGGTTTTAGAGCGCTCGGCTTAGAGTTCCTGAGTACGGGGCATCCAGGAGGGGCGCTTCGCCTCGTACGCTTCAATAGCCTCGAGATTCTGCAGGGTCAGACCGATATCGTCCAGGCCCTCCATGAGGCGCCAGCGCACGTAGTCGTCAATCTCGAAGGGAACAACCAGCGCACCCACGGTTACGGTCTTGGACTCCAGGTCAACGGTGATTTCGGTGCCGGGCTCGTGCTCCAGCGCCTTCCAGATCAGCTCGATATCGTCCTGTGCAACCTGCGCGGTAACCAGGCCCTGCTTGCCCGAGTTGCCGCGGAAAATATCGGCAAAGCGAGCAGAAATAACGACCTTGAAACCGTAGTCGCGCAGCGCCCACACGGCGTGCTCACGGGAAGAACCGGTACCGAAGTCCGGGCCCGCAACCAGCACGCTACCGTGCTTGTAGGGCTCCTGGTTCAGGATGAACTCGGGGTCCTTACGCCAGTTAGCGAAGAGGGCATCGTCGAAGCCGGTCTTGGTCACTCGCTTGAGGTAGACGGCGGGAATGATCTGGTCGGTGTCAACATTCGAAGAACGCAGCGGCACGCCAATGCCGGTGTGCTTAATAATGGGTTCCATAATGGCTCCTTAGCTATAGCGGCGTGCTAGGCCACGACGTCGGACGGGGCGGACAGGGTACCGCGCACAGCGGTTGCGGCGGCAACCACCGGGGAGACCAGGTGGGTGCGGCCACCCTTGCCCTGGCGGCCCTCAAAGTTACGGTTCGAGGTGGAGGCGCAACGCTCACCGGGCGCCAGCTGGTCGGGGTTCATGCCCAGGCACATGGAGCAGCCGGCGAAGCGCCAGTCGGCACCGAACTCCTTGAAGACCTTGTCCAGGCCTTCTGCTTCTGCCTGTGCGCGGACCTTCTGGGAGCCGGGCACGACCATCATGCGTACGTTCTCGGCGATGGTGCGGCCACGCACAATGTCTGCGGCGGCACGGCAGGTCCTCAATGCGGGAGTTAGTGCAGGAACCCAGGAAGACGACGTCCACGGGGATTTCCTTCATGGGGGTGCCGGCCTTCAGGTCCATGTATTCGAGAGCGCGTTCTGCTGCGACCTTGTCGTTCTCGTCCTCGAAGTCGTCCGGGGAGGGAACGGCGTGGCTCAGCGGAATACCCTGACCGGGGTTGGTACCCCAGGTGACGAAGGGTTCGAGCTCGTCAGCGTTGATGAAGATTTCCTTGTCGAAGACGGCGCCTTCGTCGGTGGGCAGGCTCTTCCAGTACTCGACTGCCTTGTCCCACTCTTCACCCTTGGGCGCGTGCTGGCGGCCCTTGATGTATTCGAAGGTGGTCTCGTCGGGGGCGACCATGCCGGCGCGTGCGCCCGCCTCGATGGACATGTTGCACATGGTCATGCGGCCCTCCATAGAGAGGGAGCGGATTGCGGAGCCGCGGTATTCGAGCACGTAGCCCTGACCGCCGCCGGTACCAATCTGCGCGATGACAGCGAGGATGATGTCCTTTGCGGTCACGCCGGGCTTGAGGGTGCCTTCAACGTTGATTGCCATGGTCTTGAAGCGTGCCAGGGGCAGGGTCTGGGTCGCCATGACGTGCTCCACCTCGGAGGTGCCGATACCGAACGCGAGAGCGCCGAACGCACCGTGGGTGGAGGTGTGGGAGTCCCCGCAGACGATGGTCATGCCGGGCATGGTCAGACCCAGCTGCGGGCCGACCACGTGCACGATACCCTGTTCCTCGTCACCGAGGGAGTGGATGCGCACGCCGAATTCCTTGGCGTTGCGGCGCAGGGTCTCGATCTGGGTGCGGCTGGTCAGGTCGGCGATGGTGCCGAAGATGTTGTCGGTGGGGGTGTTGTGATCCTCGGTGGCGATGGTCAGGTCGAGGCGGCGCAGGGGGCGGTTCTCGATGCGCAGGCCTTCGAATGCCTGGGGGGAGGTCACTTCGTGCAGTAGCTGCAGGTCGATGTAGAGCAGGTCGGGCTTGCCGTTTTCACCGGGGACGACGACGTGTGCGTCCCAGACTTTTTCTGCCAGGGTGCGCGGACGGGTGCCCGCGGTGGTTGCGTTCTGTTCGCTAGTCATGCTTTCTCCTGCTTGATGCGTTCCTACGGTGGATGCGTTCGGTGTGGTGCGTGCCGCAAGTTTGCGGAGTTGAGGGGCGGATTATGTACCCGATGGGACCCTCAAATCGGTATTTCCCTGCGGCGTGTCGCATATTTTTTCACGAATTCTTAGCCTGTGAGACGGCCCAGAAACACCCCGAACTAGCGAGTGTTTTTATGTGGGTTTACTCTATGACTCCAGGGTAATCTTGCGGGATTATTCGCATTTTTCTGCGGTTTTTCGCATATTTTCACCCATAAACCCACATAAACACTTATTATGAAAAGTTCATAATTTATCCCGTAGGGGGTGATTCCATCTTCAGCTCTGCACCCCAAAGAGTCCATGAAGTCCGGGGTATCTTTCATATTCTGAGATAGAATATAAGAATGACTCCTTCCGCCTCACGTTTTAACGCACACGGAATGCGTCACCCCAACGCATCCACACACCACAACGCACCGATTGTTGACCCCGTCAAGCCGCCCGAACACATGGCAGCCGACGAGCAGATGGTAGAGGTACACTCCCACGGCTCCTCCGGCGTTGGCGTGCTCGACAAGGCAACCCTCATCCTTGACTGCCTCGAGGCAGGCCCCGTATCCCTGGGCGACCTCGTCAAGGCAACCGGTTTGGCACGCCCCACCGCACACCGCCTCGCCGTGGCGTTGGCTCACCACCGCCTCGTAGCCCGCGACGTGCAGGGACGCTTCATGCTCGGACCCCGCCTGACCGAACTCGCGTCCGCCACCATTTCCGATGAGCTCATCACCGTGGCAGACCCGATTCTGCAGAAGCTCAGCCTCGAAGCTGACGAATCCACCCAGCTGTACCGCCGCCAGGGCGACTGGCGTGTATGCGCGGCAACCGCGGCACGCCCCACCGGCATGCACGAATCCATCCCGGTCGGTACTCAGCTGTCCATGCAGGCTGGTTCCGCCGCCCAGGTTCTGCTGGCTTGGGAAGACCAGAACCGCATTGTTGAAGGCCTGCGCGATGCGCACTTCAGCGCCGCCATGCTCGCGGCTGTGCGCCGCATCGGTTGGGCGCAGTCCGTGGGTGAGCGCGAGCGCGGTACCGCCTCGGTCTCTGCTCCGGTGCGTGCGCCCGGCGGCAAAGTAATCGCGGCAGTATCTATCTCAGGCCCGATTGACCGCATGACCCGCCAGCCGAACCGCAACTACCCCGAGCTGGTCGTTAAGGCTGCTCAGGCGATTACGGACGGTCTGCGTGAGCTTGCGGCGTCTCAGCAGGCTCCCTGTGCTGAGAGTACTGAAGAGGACTAAGCTTTAGTAGCGTGTAGATTTAACGAAAAGAATCCCTCCCCGCCTCGTTTGAGGTGGGGAGGGATTCTTTTGTGCACTCTTAGTCTGATGCGGCTTCTCGGATGATACGCCGCTAAATGTCCAGCGCCTTGCGGTAGGCGTTGAGGCGCTTTGCTTCCTGCTGTACCGGGGCGACCACGCAGGACTGCACCGCCTTCTCCACGCCGGTCTGCAGGCGCCCCCGCAGCTTACGTGCGTAGTAGCGTGAGCCCATGGCGGTAAGTAGCCTGCCCACACCCGCCGAGGCAATACCAAGCAGGATACCCAGCAGCAGAAGCAGGGTCGGCAGGGGCACCGGGGAGCCTTCGGGGGTCGGGGCGGGCGGCAGTTGAATCTGCAGGTACGCCATGCCGGAAATCAGGGTCAGCCAGCCGACACCCGCCAGGGCACTCAGTAGCGCGATCCACTGCAGGGCGTTGAAGATGACCCAGGGGGCGCGGGTGCGGCCCAGACCGTAGTCGATGCGCACCATGTCGCGTTCGAGCAGTTCGGGTAGCTCCGCCTCGCGGGAGAGGGCGGCTTCCTTAATGCTGCGCTTCCACGGTTCGTCGATGCGGGCCGCCATCTGCTTGCTGTATTGGCGAACAGCGTTTGCCATGCCTGCCTTCTGCGCGGTGCTCAGCGGGGGTAGCGAGGATGCCACCAGCTCGGGTGCGTTCTCGCTATCGGAACCGAGCATGCCTGCGGACTTCTCGACCTTAGACGTGCTCTTCGTCTCCTCTTGCTGCCCCAGGTGCAGACGGCGCAGGGGGTCAGCTTTCAGGCGGCTCATCCAGCGGGTGAGAATCCAGCCGGTGCGCTGACCCGCGGCGCGGCGGTAGGAGGCGGTTGCCGCCTGCAAAACCTGCTCTGCCTGGCTGGATGCGTAGCATGCCTTCACGAGCTTCTGCTCCGCGTCGAGGGCGTAGGCTCCGGCGAGCACGGTCCCCTCTCCCCCAGCGTAGGTGCGCAGCTGGGAGGCGGTGGCGTGCAGCTGCGCGTCGGTTCGCTGCAGGGACAGGCTCTTGGCGGCGGCTACCTGGGCGAGCAGGTCACGGAGCACGTCCACGCCTTCGCCGGTTCGTGCGGAGACGGCGATGGGCGCGGCGAGCAGGTGCGCTTCGGTGCCCTCGGCCTGGAGCAGGCGGGTGAGGGATGCGAGCACGGCGGGCACCTCGGCGGGTGCGAGTTTGTCCGCCTGGTTGAGCACGCAGAGCGCCTGCGCGCCGGATGCGGCAAGCGGCACCATGAAGTCGCGGTGGATGACGGCGTCGGCGTATTTTTGGGGGTCGACAACCCAGACGAGTACGTCCACGTAGCGCATCATGCGGGCGGCGAGGTCGCGGTTAGTGGTGGTGACCGAGTCGAAGTCGGGCATGTCCAGCAGGATGAGGCCGCCGGTGCGGGTGCGCATTTCGCCGCGTCCGCCTACTGCGCGGCGGATGCGGTTGAAGAGTCCGGGTGCCGGTTCGGTGACGGCATTGGGCGCAGCCACTCCCCCGGTTGCCTTATTACCCTCGGTTGCCTCTCCTTCGGCGGCGAGCGCCTGAGTTTGCGGGTAGACGCGCTTGTCGATGCCGAGCCAGTCAAGTAGCTCTTCGCTGCCTTCTGCTTCCCAGATTGCCGCCTGCACGGTGGAGGTCGTCGGGCGTGTGGGAGCAGAGAGGGCAATGTTCTGCCCGGCGATGGCGTTGAAGAGCGTGGATTTGCCGCTGCCGGTCGCGCCGAAGAAGCCGATGACGGTGTGTTCGGTGGAGAGTTCGCGACGCTGGCTGAGGCGTTCGAGGGTTTCGGCGGCGTCGAGCAGCACGGTTTCGGGGACTCGTCCTTCGCCGTAGCTGATGGCGTCCTTGAGGGATGCGACGGAGCGCGCGAAGGGCGAGGTCGCCACGGCGGGGGTGGCGCCTCGCTCGGCATGGCGCTCAGCGGCTTTGTTCTCAAGTGTGTTCTCGAGTTTGGTCTCGGGGGTAGTCATAGTGCGTTTTTCTTCGTCTGTGGTGCGGGGTGCCTGTCCGGAGTGGTTTAGCGGGCAACCGTGCCGTTAGTGTGGGCAGTTTGGCTCTGCGCACTCATTTCTGCGGCGATCGCCTGTACCTGCTCGGCGGCACGGTGAATGTCCTCGGCATCAGCCTGCGGGTCGGTTTCTTCGAGTACCACGGTGAAGGGCTGAGCGTGTTCGGTGAGCAGATCCGCCATGCGTTCGAGCAGGTCGGTGCGGGCGCGGGTTGCCATGCGGCGCACCGCGTCTTCACCGAAGATGGACTCGAGCAGTTTGGTGCCGACCACGCCGCTACCGCCAGCGATACCCGCCTCAATACCGGTAATGCCGCCGGTGAGGCTGAACGCGGCGACCATGAGCATCACGGCGGCGGCGTTCACGCCCAGGGAGAGGAAGCGGGCGCGTTTGCGCTTGTCGGCGCCTTCTTCGCGGATCATTTCGAGGACGGAGCCCTGCCAGAGGCGAATCTGTTCGGCAACGGCTGCGGAGAAGATGTCTTCGGCGGACTGCACTTCACCCTTCGCTTCGTTGCCCTTCGCCTCGCCGTTTGCGCCTGCGTTCTGTTCGGGCGCCGCGGCGGAGGCCGTCTGCGGCGCAACAGAAACAGCCTGCGGCGCATCAAGGCGCGCCAGCAGGGAGCGTCCAGCGCGGCTGGCACGCCAGCGGGTGCGGGTGTTTTCGGAGGCGCGTGCGGCCGCATCCAGCACGACGGCGTGGATGCCGCTTTCGAGGGCGTCTTCTACCTTCTGGGCGGCAGCGGGCTGACCGCGCAGGGCGGAGCCGACGCGGTCGCGCAGGCGACCGATGGTGCTGTCGAGGGAGCGGAAGAAGTCGCCGGTTCCCACAAAGTCGTGCCAGCGCGAGAGCACTTCGCCGCGTAGCAGGGAGCCGTCGGAGAGGGCACCGTCGATGGTGGTCAGCGCGTCCTCGTATTCTTCAGCGGCGATGGTGGCAAGCGACTGGTGTACCGCCTGCTGGCGTGCCTGTTCGGCGGCGAGCACCTGCAGGTTACCGGCGAGGGTTTCGACGGCACCGGCGAGGGTCTGCCGGGCGATGGCGGCGCGGGCGGGTGCGTCGGCGCCGAGTTCACGGATCCACAGGGTCAGCGGGGCGAGGCTGACGGGTGCGAGCATCCCGCTTTCGTCGCGGGGCTGTTCGGTGACGGTGTGAATCAGTACGGCGTGGATTCCGGCCTCGTCGAGCATGCGTCGCAGGTCGTTTTCGATGGCTTCTTCGTCGCCTTCGGGCACGCGGTTGAGCACCACAGCGATGGCGATGGAGCGTGCGGCTGCTTCGTGGAGCAGTTCCCAGGGCACGGCGTCGGCGTAGCGGTTGGCGGTGGTGACAAAGAGCCACAGGTCAGCGGCGGAGAGCAGTTCCTTGGCGAGGGTGCGGTTTTCCTCGGAGACGGAGTCGATATCGGGTGCGTCGATGAGCGCGATGCCCTGCGGTAGCGCCGAGGTAGTAATAGGAATGAGGGCGCGCGCGATCTTCGGGTCGAGGCCGGGTAGTGCCTGCGATCCGGCGTTCATGCCGGAGGTACGGGTGCGCGGCAGGGTGGGCAGGAAGCGTTCGGGCGACAGCGCCGCTTCGTCTTCTGCGCGGTGCAGGAGTACGGGGTGGCGGGTGGTGGGTCGAATCGCGCCGGACTGGGTGAGCGGTTCGCCGAGCAGGGTGTTGACGAGGGTGGATTTGCCGGCGCCGGTGGAGCCTCCGACCACGATGGTGAGGGGGTTGTCGACGCTGGCGCTGCGGGGCAGGATGTAATCGTCAAGTTGGCGTGCCATGGCGGCGAGCAGGGTGCGCGCGGTGGCGGTGCCGTCGTGGGTGACGGTGTAGGGGGTGCCGGGGGTTTCGCCGGCTTCTACGTCGAGCGGGAGGGGGATTCGAGTGAGCAATTCGCGGGCTGCTTTGAGCTGCGCATAGTCGGTGGTAGTCACAGCGCTATTGTCCCATAGGGTGCACCTGCTTCATGCCATGTGTGGGCGTTGCGGTGGGCGCGTTACGGCTACGGGTTGTTTGGGGGCCCATATTGAGGTGTTTTTGATAGGTGTTTGGACAACCTGAAGAGGTTGAGATACTACTTGCACACTGGGCGCAACAACTCCAATTTATGATTTATTCATAAGAAGATCAGGTGAGAAAATCCTTGATTTTCCGCAGGAAATCAGCACGTTTCAATGCGGTTACCCGGAACACATTGGTACGTTTTATAACCCGCATAAAACGGGCAAATATTAAGATTTGATAACTTTTTACGCTCAAGCGCAGATATGGTCATTGTGAACCTGAAAGTACGCTTAGAATCATTGAGCACGACAACCAGGCAGGTCATAACCCATACCGATTCCTTCAGGTGGCTTCTGACCTGCCCTTTCTATCGCATCCGCACTCACTGCGGTATGCCACACCCCTCGGGAACGCTCACCGACCCCTCACACAACTGCAATCAACTGCCGTTGAGGTTCACTGCATCCGAGCTACCCGTTACTGCCTGCCCGTCTTTACTCTTGCGAAAGGTTGCGTATGTTCGGTTCGCTGTCACGTCGCCATCTTCTTGCTCTTTCTTCCGGAGCAGCATTGAGTGCACTCGCAAGCGCTTGCAGCCCCAGCGCAGTTTCTCGCCCTCAACCACTCGCTAACCCTTCCCCTACTAAGGCTGCTCCTCAGAGCCCCCAGACCAAATCTGCGACCACCACGCGCAGCATCACCTACGCCGAGCCCCTGCCCGCATCGGCTCTGGATGGTCGCGGACCGGCTCTTTTGCCGGATCAGTTCTTTGAGCGTTCCGGAAATTTCTCAAACGGCACCCTGAGCCATCGAGCCGTCAATGTCCCCCGCCCCACCATGCCCCCGGAAGCTAAAGAGCGCACCGTCGAGGGCCTGCACGCCTTCCTGCAGTACTGGGGTGCGGCGCAGAACTATATGCTCCTCACCGGCGATACCGATCCTTTCATGGGTCTGCCCGGCCAGGAGCACTTTAACCACATGGCACAGATGTACCGCGATATCTACCGCTACAACATTGGCTGGCTGGTCTCTAAGAATAACCATCCCATGTGCATTAATCTGAGCTCCCCTCAGCCGGTGCCCGCCACCGAGCAGGATGTCTACTGCTGGAAGGCAACCCTGAAGGTGGACGAGAACGCGTTCCTGTTCAATCATGAGACCCGTCAGCGTGAGCAGCTCACCGGCATCTACGGCAGCAATCAGAAGGCGGATGCGTACGTCTACTTTGGTGAAGAGGGCTGGCAGATGCTGGAGGATCCAAAGTCTTCCCCGAGTACTACCGCTACCCCTGCGGCTACCGCTGAACCGTCCGCGAATATTCCGAGTGCGCACCCGACCCCGAATGAGAGCACCTCTTCTAAGGCGACTCGTTATATTCGAGGCTCAGCCTAAAGCTTCTTTGTATCCGTGCCTCAAAGAACCCGTCATATTGGGTGATATGAGGCACGGATGAGGGCTTTTATTTGTGTGCCACGCGTGAAATCTATAGGCTAGGGGCTAGATGAGGTCCGCCCATTTTCGCCTCAATACGCGTCTACCCGCCCTGCGGGTGACTGTTTCGCGCCCTCCTGTAGGGGCGTGATGTTAGGCTGAGAATTGGAGCGTGAGCTCTTCACTTATCACCGATACTTCCGCATCACAGCACATTCAAGGGGATCACTATGATTCACAGCCGCCGCCACTTTATTGCGCTTACGGGCACCGCCGCCCTGGGTGCGATGTTTGCCGCTTGCGGTTCCAAAAAGACTGCGGAGGCGACCGCCTCCCCCACTGCTTCCGCTTCGATTGCGGGCGCCTACGACAACCTGTCGGGCGAGCTGAAGTGGACTAAGTACATTGCGGGCAACGGTGCGGCCCCGATGAGCAGCACCGACCCGGAAACCGGTCAGGTGTACACGATTGAGCCGACTGCCGGCCCGGCAAGCGTTGATTCTAAGGCTAGTGCCGTGCCCATCCCCATTGAGGATGAGACCATGTACGAGAAGAACGCCCGTAGCCTGCGCGCCACCTTCGCGTATTTTGCGGCGGCGGTGAACTATGCCCGTATGACTGGTGACCCCGGTCCTGCTCTGCAGGTGGTTCAGGCGCAGAACTCTACCGACCGTGCGGCGCTGGAGAAGTTGCGTGCGTTCTATGCTCCCGGTACGAATTGGCTGGTGGGCGGCGAGTGGACGTTCCGTCTGACCGATAAGCAGCCGACGACCCGCGGCACGAAGTATTCGTGGGCGTGCACCGTGACTCAGGCACACGGCATGCGGGTTGAGAAGGCAACCAATACGACCAAGCCTCTGGAGGACACTGAGGCCCCGGAGATTAAGGCTCTGTACGCTGAGTACGATGAGGAAGCGAAGCGCTGGGTCGTGATTTCGCCTCAGCAGTACGATCCCGCGTTGGCTCCGAAGCCGACTCAGACTCCGCGCGCGCATCCTTCCTCGACCTATACCCCGACGGTGACTGATGACAGCACTGTGGCGGCTAATGCTGGTGCGAACGCCGGCGCGAATACTTCGGGTAACGGCGCGCCTCAGGGCACTGCTCAGAATGGTGCCGCACAGAACGGTGGTGCGCAGGCTCCTACCGCCCAGAATGGTGCAGGTCAGGGCGGTTCCCGTCAGTACACTGGTTCTCAGAATGGTGGTGCCGATCAGGGTTCTGCTGGTCAGGGTGGCGCGGCTCAGGCTCCTCAGCCTGCCGCTACCCAGGCGCCTGCGGCTACCGCTCCCGCGCAGCCCGTGGCGACTCAGCCTGCAGCTGCGACGGTTCAGCCGACCGTAGCGCCCGGTGCCCCCGATGCGGGCGGTGCTGCTGGCGGCGCTGAGGCACCTGCCGGTGTTCCCGGTGAGGGCGCCCAGTAGCCCCTAGAGACCGAGTAGCCCCTCCCCCTATAGACGATGAACGCGTCCCCTCTTTCACCCCATCCGGTGCGATGCTCCCGCTGGTTCCACTAAGTTCCTAGTCACGGTAAGTTCGCTGATGGGCGGCATATCACGCTCCTTTGAGCACTGGTACGCACGGGTGTGAAGGCGGGGGCGCGTTATACTTAGGACTGTCTCTAGAGGGATGTCCGCGTGTGATATCCGCTCGTCGAGGCGTTCTCTCACTCGTCTCTCACCTGAGATTCTCACTCGAAAGGTATTCCGTGGCGCTTTTCCCCATGACCTCCGGGCTTCCCAGTTCCACCACCGGCATCAGCCGCCGTTCTGCTCTGCGTTATGCGGGTGCGGGCGTTGCGGGCGTGTCTTTGAGCGCCCTGCTGGTTGCGTGCGGCGGTGGTTCTTCTTCTAGCGAGAACGCTGATGCGGATACCCCTCAGATTTCCCCTTCGGCTTCTGCGCGTACTGATTTTAGCGGCGAGGTCACCTTCGACAACTATGAGAAGAAGGGTAATTTCGTTCCGGCGACCGAGTCTGCGCCCGCTCAGAACGTGCCGTTCCCCAAGCGTCCGGCAAGCGCGTCGGAGAACTCGGTGCAGGGTCTGTACGATTCGATTGCTTTCGTGTATGCGGCGATCAATTACCTGGTGCTGACCGGTGATGCGGCTCCGCTGCGTGACTCGAAGGCTGATGAGAAATTCGTTGCGTCGTTCTCTTCGTTTATGGATGAGTCGAATGAGAGCTCGCAGAATCGTGATTGGTTTGTGTCGCCGAAGGTGACCATGTCTGCGTTCACTGCAGTTCCTGCGCTGGTGAAGAAGAGCGTGCAGTGGACCTTTGACCTGGTGATTGATTTGGGTCCGACCGTGGTGATTGACGGTGCTCCCGCGGAGATGTCTGAGAAGGTGCGCCGTACTGAGCGCGGTCTGGTGGTTACCGGTGTGCGCCACGATAATGACTGGACTCTGACGATTCAGGATGAGTACGAGGCTCAGGCTTCGGCTCAGCCGCAGAATGGTGGCGCTAATGGTGGTGCCGCTAACGGCGGTAATGCTGGCAATTCCGGCAACTCCGGTAATGGCGGCAATTCTAATGGTGACAACCTTTAAGCCCTCAGATGGATGAGGCATCATGCCCTAACTCGCACTCGGGTTAGGGCATGATTTGTTTTACTCTGGTAGTAACGAGCTTTCCTGGATTCAAGGTTTTTCTCTTATGTCTTCTTTTTCTCAGTCTTTCTCTCGCCGCTCCCTGATGCGCCTGGGTGTGGGCGTTTCTGCTGTTGCCGGTTCTGCGGCGCTGTTGAGCGCGTGCGGTTCGGGTGGTTCTAGCCAGCAGTCAGGTTCTCAGGGTGGTAGCCTGAATGGTTCGAAGTCGAGCGCTAACCCGAATGGGTACAGTGATGATGGTAAGAACTATTCGGGTCTGGTGGAGTACACCCACTATGAGGGTGCGCTGAATTATGAGCAGGGTACGGTGGAGCATCCGCCGCGTAATGCTCCGAAGCCGAAGGTGACTGATGCTCTGTCGGCGAATACGGTGACGGGTTTTCATGAGGCGATTGCTTATTTTGCAGCGGCTATGGATTATCTGGTGAAGACCGGTAGCACGGATGCGTTCTCGACCGGCATTCAGCTGTCGTCGAAGACCCGCTCTGAGGTGGATGCTCTGTCGGCTTCTATTCTTGCGGGTGTGGAGAAGGGTTCCTGGTATGTGAACCCGTCGGCTTCTTATGCTCTGGCGAGCGCTCAGCCGTCGATTATGAGTGATGGCAATCTGCTGTTTAAGGGCAAGTACACTCTGGACTTTGGTGCAGAGGCGGTGGCTGAGGGCAAGATTCAGCCAGTGGTTGCCTCGGCGAGTGCTTCGGCGTCTGCTGAGCCTACTGAGCCATCCGAGGATGCGCTGGTATCTGATGCGGCGTCCCCCACTGCTTCGGCTACTGCTACTGCGGCGGGTCCGGCTTCTCAGGTGACGGTTCAGGAGTGCGATTTCCGCGGCCGCTACCACGCTGATTCTAAGATGTGGGAGCTGAGCGTGGCGTACGGTGCTACTGTTCAGGGTAGCGCTGCTCAGGGTGGTGTTTCCTCTGCGAGCGCGGCAGCATCCGGTTCGGCTTCCGTGCCCTCTTCTGCCGCCGCTTCTGCTGAGGCGTCCGCCACTTCCGCGGCGTCATAGTTCGTCATAACGCTTTTATCTGCGAGGCGCTTCTCACGCTTCGTCCACTCAACTCTGTATCCCGTTGGGTTTGCGGCTAAACTGGTTGCAATCACCGACTGACTGAAAGGTATCACTATGTCCGAGAACCTGACCCGCCGCGCGGCGCTGGGTGTGCTGGGCGTCAGCTCTATGGCTTTGCTGGCGGCTTGTGGCTCTAAGGCTACTTCTGAGGCGTCTGCTTCCGCTTCTGGCTCTGAGAGCGCTTCTGCTGCTGCTTCTGAGTCTGCTACCGCGTCGCCGAGCGCTTCTGCGTCGGCTTCGGCGTCTGCTTCCCCTTCCGCTTCTGCGTCGGCTTCGGCTACTGCGACGAACTCTCCGCTGCCCAACGACAATAAGGATTACAGCGGCGTAGCGAAGCTGGAGAAGATGGAGGATCACGGCGAGTACCAGCCGGGTAACGCTGAGCACCCGCCGCAGAACGTGCCGTCCCCGATTGTTCCGGAGGCTATGCACCAGAATTCGGTGGCTGGCTTCGCGGCGGCTCTGGCGTACTTCGGTGCGGCGTTTGAGTACCTGCTGCGTACCGGCGATATGCACTACATGAACGAGGTCAGCACCGACCAGGAGACCCTGGCGGCGATGAAGAAGTACGCGGACTCCACCAAGGCCGGTATTGATGAGAAGAAGACCTGGTACGTGAACCCGACCGCTACCCTGACTATTGGTACTAAGCAGCCGGTTCTGGCTCAGGGCGCGTACAACTGGACCGTGACTCTGAACGTTGATCTAGGTGAGAAGCTGTTCAAGGACGGCAAGGAGCAGACCGTGGCGGCTGATAAGCGTCACGTGAAGATGTTTGGTGAGGCTGTTGGCCGCTACCTGAACAACAAGTGGGACCTTCACATGGACATCAACTAGTCCTCTGAGGCTGGTTTTCTCCCCCGCTTTTGCGTCTTTTCCATCTCAGGATGCGGTTTTCTACTGTTTTTTCCATTGATGGCAATAAAATTTGTGGCTCCAGCTTGCGGTGAACGGAGTTCATCACTACTCTTATATACAGAGGTTGTCTTTTGGGCTACATAATGTTTCTAGAGAGCGCCGCACATTCATCATCCTTTGTCGAGAAAGGGTTTGTGCGGCGCTTTTCTGTACCCTCTTTCTGAACCTCGTTCCTTGAGGTTTTTCTCTGGCATTATTACGAACTGTGACCGCAGGTTTAAACCTGCCGCCGGTGAGTAGTAGAGTTGCCACGTAACCGATTATTCATTGCGGAGACCCCGTCGCGGCTGGCCTCCCCCAGGCTCATGTAAGGAGCACCCCATGGCAAAGATTCTCAACAGCATTGTTGAAGCAACCGGCCAGACCCCCCTGGTTAAGCTGAACCGACTGGACGAAGGTCTTCCCGGTAACGTAGCGGTCAAGCTTGAATTCTACAACCCCGCTGGTTCGGTTAAGGACCGTATCGGTCGCGCCATCATTGACGCTGCTGAGAAGTCGGGTGCGCTGAAGCCCGGCGGCACCATTGTTGAGGGCACTTCCGGTAACACCGGTATTGCGCTGGCTATGGTGGGTGCTGCTCGCGGTTACCGCGTCATCCTGACCATGCCGGAGACCATGTCTGCTGAGCGTCGCGTGCTGCTGCGCGCTTACGGTGCTCAGATTGTGCTGACCCCCGGTACCGAGGGTATGCGCGGCGCTGTGGAGAAGGCTAAGGAAATCGTTGCGACCACCGAGAACGCTATCCTGGCGTCCCAGTTCTCCAACGAGGCGAACCCCACCATTCACTACAACACCACCGGCCCGGAGATTTGGGAAGCAACCGACGGTAAGGTCGACATTTTTGTGGCGGGTATTGGCACCGGCGGCACCATCTCCGGTACCGGTAAGTACCTGAAGGAGCAGAACCCGAACGTGAAGGTTGTTGCGGTTGAGCCGAAGGACTCCCCGCTGCTCTCCGAGGGTCGCGTTGGCCCCCACAAGATTCAGGGCCTGGGCGCTAACTTCGTTCCCGACACCCTGGACCGCGGCATCTACGATTCCGTGACCCCGGTCAGCGCTGAGGATGCTATGCGCACCTCCCGCCTGCTGGCTACCCAGGAAGGTATTCTGGGCGGTATTTCTTCCGGTGCGGCTGTGTGGGCTGCTCTGGAGGAGGCTAAGAAGTCTGAGAACAAGGACAAGCTGATTGTGGCTATCGTTCCCGACTTCGGTGAGCGTTACATCTCTACCGCTCTGTACGAGGATATCCGCGGCTAATAGGCCCCGGTCTTCGGCACCCCTCCCCGTGAGGCCGCCATCTAGAACAGTACGCAGTGTTCGACGCTCCGTCCCGGTTGCATGCCGGGGCGGAGCGTTTGCGTTTTCTCGCGATGCTCCCCCGCTGAGACCCGCCCGAGCCCGAATATTACGTTCCGCACGCAATTGTGACCGAGATGTTAAAGAGAGCACTCACTATGACGACGACAGAGTTCGGGAATAGGTGAATGAGCACCGTTGTTGGTACCTTTGGAAAGGTCGCATACACAGAGCGCGACCGATGAGGGAAAGGGAACCCATGAGTTTTATTGCGCGTCTGCGTGAAGATATTGAGAACGTCCGCCAGCACGATCCTGCTGCGCGCGGCGCTGTCGAGATTGCGCTGAACTATTCGGGTATGCACGCGATTTGGGTTCACCGTCTGACCCATAAGCTCTGGCAGAAGGATGAGACGAAGGCTCTGGCTCGTACTCTCTCGCAGTTTGCTCGTTTTCTGACCGGTGTGGAGATTCACCCCGGTGCGACCATTGGCCGCCGTTTCTTCATTGATCACGGCATGGGCATTGTGATTGGTGAGACCGCTGAGGTTGGTGACGACGTGATGCTGTACCACGGCGTGACCCTGGGCGGTCGTTCCCTGGAGAAGGTGAAGCGTCACCCCACTATTGGTGACCGTGTGACCATTGGTGCCGGTGCGAAGGTGCTGGGCCCGGTGGAGATTGGTGCCGATAGCGCTATTGGTGCGAACGCTGTGGTCGTCAACGATCACCCCGCCGATTCGATTATTACCGGTATTCCGGCGAAGCACCGCCCGCGTACCCCGGAGAAGAAGAAGCCGCTGGTGGACGCTGTGGAGTATATTGACCCCGCCATGTGGATTTAGCGCTTGGCAAGCGTTTTGAGGCGGTAGAGACGCACCTGGCGGCTCCTCACGAGGCTCCGCGCTCCTCACCGGGCTCCGCAGGTCTTCTCCCCTGCTATACGCCCCTCAAGATACCCCTGAGGCATCTCGGGGGTGCCGTGCCCCATCAAGACATAACGAAAGCCCGCCTTCGGTTGGATTCTCATCCAGCCGAAGGCGGGCTTTATGTATTCAGCTACGTGAGCTTAGTGAACGTGAATGTCCGCTGCGTTCACCTCGGAACGGTCACCGTTCCACATGGTGTGGAAGGCGCCCTCTTCGTCAATACGACCGTAGGTGTGTGCACCGAAGAAGTCACGCTGACCCTGAATCAGGGATGCGGGCAGGCGGTCGCGGCGCAGGCCGTCGTAGTAGGACAGTGCGGAAGCGAACACCGGCACGGGGATGCCCAGTGCGGTTGCCTTAGCCACCACGCGACGCCAGGAAGGAACGAGCTCCTCCATGAGGTTCTTGAATGCGGGTGCCAGCAGCATGTTTGCGGGTGCTTCGCCTGCGTAGGCAGCCATGATGTCGCCCAGCAGCTCGGCGCGGATAATGCAGCCTGCACGCCACAGCGATGCGATGGTGTCCAGCTTCAGGTCCCAACCGTATTCCTTACCTGCGCGGGTGAGCAGGTCCATGCCCTGTGCGTACGCAACGAGCTTGGATGCGAAGAGTGCGCGGCGCACATCCTCAACGAACTCGGGGTCGCCTGCACCGATGCCGGTGGTTGCAATCAGACCGGCGGGCAGTTCGCGCTGTGCCTGCTCGCGCTGCTCACGCTCGGAGGAGGAGAGGGCACGTGCGAACACGGACTCTGCGATAGCGGAGACGGGGGAACCGAGGTCCAGGCCAGCCTTAGCGGTCCACAGGCCGGTACCCTTCTGGCCCGCTGCGTCAACGATAACGTCAACCAGGGGCTTGCCGGTCTTTGCGTCTACCTGTGCGAGCACCTCTGCGGTGATTTCGATCAGGTAGGAGCTCAGGTCGCCTTCGTTCCAGGTCTTGAAGATTTCTGCCTGCTGTGCCGGCTCAATGCCTGCAATGGAGCGCAGAATGTCGTAAGCTTCGCCGATAACCTGCATATCGGCGTACTCGATACCGTTGTGGACCATCTTCACGAAGTGGCCCGCACCGTCGGTGGAAATCCATGCGCAACAGGGTGCCCCGTCCTGGGGTGCCTTCGCTGCGATCTTTTCGAGCAGCGGGCCCAGGTGCTTGTAGGACTCTGCGGAACCGCCGGGCATCATGGAGGGGCCCCAGAGAGCGCCCTCTTCGCCGCCGGAGACGCCAACGCCTACGAAGTGCAGGCCCTTTTCAGCCAGGGCGTGCTCGCGACGGATGGTGTCGGGGAAGTGGGAGTTACCGCCGTCAATAATGATGTCGCCCTCATCGAGCATGGGGGTGAGCTGCTCGATAACAGCGTCGACGGGTGCGCCCGCCTTGACCATAATCAGGATGCGGCGGGGAGACTCGAGGGAGTCGACGAGTTCCTGCAGGGACTCGGTGCGGATGAAGTCGCCGTCTGCGCCGTGCTCAGCCAGCAGTGCGTCGGTCTTCTCTACGGAACGGTTGTGCAGTGCCACGGTGTAGCCGTTACGTGCCAGGTTGCGGGCGAGGTTTGCGCCCATGACAGCAAGGCCGGTGACACCAATCTGTGCCTTCTTGTTTTCAGTCATGTATATAAGGATACGCGCTGAGGGCAGGCTATATATAGGTGGAGTGCACTTTTATGCTCTGAAGAGTCGCCCTTCTCACTCTTGGAGAAATATAGCGCGTGGAGAAAGTGCTTAGAACGGAAAAACCCCGGTACCTTGCGGTACCGGGGTAATTGGTGGGTCCTACCGGGATCGAACCGATGACATCCACGGTGTAAACGTGGCGCTCTACCAGCTGAGCTAAAGACCCGTAGTTCTCACTGTTTCGTTTGACGACCCAGTGGCGAACACAAGAAAAAACTATACGGGCTTTCGATATGACATGCAAATCCACGGAGCGTGTTCTATGTCTCAGTATTTTTTTCCTTTTCCCACTGCACCCCACACCAAGCCACACCAAGCCATAGTTGACACTCTCCCCTCAGATGGGTCGCACCCCCTCGTTCCGCGCCATTCCGCCAACCCCACCATTCCGCGCCATTTAGGTGCAAAAAGACCCTAACTAGTACTTTTGATGCGTATTTTTCCCACCCAGATAGTCACAATACGAAACCCACACCACAAAAACCCTCATTTGAGACCAAGAGCCCCAGCTTTAGGTCTAAGATAGTAGAGATAAGAAGCGATGTGGGTCTTACGGACCTATAGCGCTTAAACACAAAGATTGTTCGACAACGCAACATCGCGGGGCGGGCGATCTCACAACCGCACAGAAGAGAGGTTGGATTAGTTTGGCTAACGTACCGAACGAGCACTCCCTGAGCACCCTTCTCGATGGCTTCAAGGACATCGACGTAGAAGAGACCCAGGAGTGGGCCGAGTCCCTCGAGGACCTTATCAAGACTCACGGCACCGAGCGTGCAGAGTACATCCTTCGCGCACTGCTCAAGGAGGCTGGCGCAAAGGGCGTTAAGGTCCCGACTCTGGTCAAGACCGACTACATCAACACCATCCCCGTCGACCAGCAGCCCGAGTACCCCGGTGATGAGGAACTCGAGCGCCAGTACCGTGCATGGATTCGTTGGAACGCAGCAATCATGGTTCAGCGTGCCCAGAAGAAGGGCATCGGCGTTGGCGGTCACATCTCCACCTTCGCAGGTGTGGCTGACCTCTACGAAATGGGCCAGAACCACTTCTTCCGCGGCCGTAACCACCCCGGTGGCGGTGACCAGGTCTTCTTCCAGGGTCACTCCTCCCCCGGTGTCTACTCCCGCGCATTCGTTGAGGGCGTCCTGACCGAAGAGCAGATGGACGGCTTCCGCCAGGAGAAGACCAAGGGCGCAAACGGTATTCCTTCGTACCCGCACCCCCGTTGCATGCCCGAGTTCTGGCAGTTCCCGACCGTTTCCATGGGTCTGGGCCCCCTGAACGCTATCCACCAGGCATCCTTCAACAAGTACCTGCACAACCACAAGATCAAGGACACCTCCGAGCAGCACGTCTGGGCATTCCTGGGCGACGGCGAGATGGACGAGCCCGAGTCGCGTGGTGCACTGCAGCTGGCTGCAAACGAGCACCTGGACAACCTGACCTTCGTCGTCAACTGCAACCTGCAGCGTCTGGACGGCCCCGTTCGCGGTAACGGCAAGATCGTTCAGGAGCTCGAGGCATTCTTCCGCGGCGCAGGCTGGCACGTCATCAAGGTCCTGTGGGGCTCCGACTACGACGAGCTGCTCAAGAAGGACAAGAGCGGCAAGCTCATCCAGCTGATGAACGAGACCCTCGACGGTGACTACCAGACCTTCCGTGGCGAAGACGGTGGCTACATCCGCGAGCACTTCTTCGGCAAGTACCCCGAAACCAAGGAACTCGTTGCAGACCTGACCGACGAGCAGATCTTCAACCTGCGCCTGGGTGGCCACGACGACAAGAAGCTCTACGCAGCCTACAAGGAAGCTATGGAGACCAAGGGCAAGCCCACCGTCATCCTGGCACAGTCCATTAAGGGTGCGGAGCTCGGCCCCTACTTCGAGGCACGTAACTCCACCCACCAGATCAAGAAGTTCACCATGGAAGCACTGAAGGGCTTCCGTGACCACCTGAACATCCCCATCTCCGACGAGGAGCTGGAGAAGGATCTGTACAACCCGCCGTACTACCTGCCCGAGGCAAACCACCCGGCACTGCAGTACATGCAGGCACGCCGCAAGGAACTCGGCGGTTACATCCCCGGCCGTGCAAACACCCAGCCTGAGATTATCCTGCCCGAGTCCAAGGTCTACGCACAGACCAAGAAGGGCTCCGGCAAGCAGACCGCTGCTACCACCATGGCGTTCGTCCGCCTGATGAAGGACCTCATGCGCGTGAAGGGCTTCGGTCACCGTATCGCTCCCATCACCCCCGATGAGGCACGTACCTTCGGTATGGACTCCTTCTTCCCCTCGGCTAAGCTGTACAACCCCAACGGTCAGAACTACGTGCCCGTTGACCACCAGCTCATGCTCACCTACACCGAGTCCCCCGAGGGCCAGATCGTTCACGTGGGTATTAACGAGGCAGGCGCAACCGCTGCGTTCATCGCACTGGGCTCCTCCTACGACACCCACGGCGAGCCGATGATCCCGATTTACATCTTCTACTCGATGTTCGGCTTCCAGCGCACTGGCGACGGCTTCTGGGCTGCTGCCGACCAGCTGTGCCGCGGCTTCGTCATCGGTGCAACCGCAGGTCGTACCACCCTGTCCGGTGAGGGTCTGCAGCACAACGATGGCCACTCCCCGATTCTGGCGTCCACCAACCCGGCGTTCAAGATCTACGACCCGGCTTACGGCTACGAGATCGCTCACATCGTGGAGCGCGGTATCGAGCAGATGTACGGTACCAAGGACGAAGACCACAACGTCATGTACTACCTGACCGTGTACAACGAGCCGATTCACCAGCCTGCTGAGCCGGCAAACGTTGACGTTGAGGGCATCATCAAGGGTATCCACAAGATTAGCGAGTCCCCGCTGACCTCCGGCCCCAAGGCACAGCTGCTGGCATCCGGCGTTGCTGTTCCGTGGGCTGAGAAGGCTCAGAAGCTGCTGGCTGAGGACTGGGGCGTCTCCGCAGACCTCTGGTCTGTCACCTCGTGGACCGAGCTGCGCCGCGACGGCATTGCCGCTGAGGAAGAGGCTCTGCTGAACCCGAACCAGCCCGCTCGCGTTCCTTACGTGACCCAGAAGCTGGCAGGCGCTGCTGGCCCGATCGTCGCGACCACCGACTTCGCTTCGGATGTTCCCGACCAGATCCGCCAGTTCGTTCCGAACGACTTCGCAACCCTGGGTGCTGACGGCTTCGGCTTCGCAGACACCCGCCCGGGTGCACGTCGCTTCTTCCACATCGATGCAGAGTCGGTTGTTGTCCGCACCCTGCAGATGCTGGCAAAGCGCGGCGAGGTTGCAGCAGACGTTCCCGCGAAGGCATTCGCTAAGTACGACCTGCTCAACGTGAACGCTAACTCCGAGCTGGAGCAGCACTAAGCATTTAGCGGTAGAACCTCGGTTCTGCGTTAGACGCTAAACGATGCCCCCGGTTGATGATTCATCAACCGGGGGCATTATATTTATTGGTTTTTGAGAACCCACTCTTTATATCGGAGATTAACTTCTGATAGCTGCTTTCGCTGTTCTTCTAGTTTTGTTTCATTATCCCGGATGAGCGGTTTTTGATACGAAGCTACAAGATTAGCAAGACCTTGAGCCATTCCTGTATCTTTACTGCATTGTGCTTCAATGACGCTGAGTCGAATTTCTTCTTCTGATGCCGGGGCATTATTATCACCGCTAGCACGGGTTGCATTTGATAGTTCTTTTGTACCCCATTCTTCGTCGCCTTTTCGTGGCGTTAGACCTTTATCCGATAGGCATTTCCACCATGCTTCACGGTATTTTTTCCATTCAGGATGATTCATGGCAGCTGCATAGGATTCGCCGTGGATTCGACGATAGGCTTCTGTGAGGCCACTTTGCTCTTCGAGGCTGATGCCCGCGATCTCTTTCAACGTGGCTAAGATTTCAGGCATGCACTGTTCCATGATTTTTGTGTCATAGCCCCCGGATGATGGTGCATTCCCTCGCTTGTAGTTTCCATATTTGGCGGCGTATTCGGGGTTCCAGAGGCCAAACTCGCGACCGGACGAAAAGAATTTCCTATCTTCTACATCCGGGATATATATTTCATAGGATTGGCCGTGTTTTGCGAAACAGCGCTGCCTGAGAATTTCCAAGGCTCGAGTGTAATACTGGGAATTTTCATCTAAAAGGTCATTGTATTCTTCGAGTGGAGTAATGATTTGGTTGTTTTTATAGTCTAGAGTTGCTTGGGCTGTTTCATCACGTTCTAGTTGCGGGCCTGTAGAACAGGATGTGCAGGCTAACGTGAATGCAAACGTTATAGCCATTGCGGGTTGAAAGAATTTCTTGAGGTTCATAATTCTCCCTCCTTAATTGGATAAAGAATATGCGGTAGTAAAGAAAGCTGGGTTATGCTCTGGCGATAATCACCATGTAGTGCCCAGTAATACGGGTGCTTAGGGAATCAGTTGTCTATGCTAAGCCCTATGCTGAACCAAAGTTCAAGCAGGACTTCGGGCATGGGGGAATACCTACTAGTTTGGGAGCGCACCCATGACGAAAGGATCAAGCCGCTATGTGCAGACAATACACAGGGGGGTCTGCAGCGTCATGACTACTAGGAGAATGTTCTAGAGCTTCATCGTAAACTCCTAGTGTTTTGAGAAGGATATCCGGCTCTTCCGAGTTGAGTGTGGG